>NZ_RZSU01000210.1:0-3232 GCF_003997585.1 Mesorhizobium sp. M5C.F.Cr.IN.023.01.1.1
CATGCCGACCGAGAAGGCATAGACGAGATAGCGGACCGCAAAGTCCTTGGTGAAGGACGAGCCGCCGAGGCCGAGCATGATCATGCCGGCGAGCAGGCCGACATACATCTCGACCATCACCGCGACGAAGATCGCCGCCACCAGGCTGAACGAGATCACCACGATCACCATGGCGAAGACGGCGGCGATTGCCAGCGCATTGTCCTCGAACAGGCCAAACTGCACCTTTTCTGACATGACGGAGGCGACCTGCAGGCCGGCATTGAAGATATTGGCCGGCGAGGCCGAGCCGCCACCGGCGCCGATCTCGAACAGGCTGTTGACGACGGCCTTGGCGAAGTCCGGTCCCTGCTCGAGCACGAAGACGAAAAAGCCGACGAACATGATGCGGCGCACGAGCTCGGCAAACCAGGCATCAAGCGAGGCGGCCTGCAGGGCGAGCCATATCGCGGCGATGCCGACTTCAATACCCGCAAGGATCCAGAACAGCGAGCGCGCCGCCTGCATAACGGTGGTTTCCCAGCCTTGCGCTGCCGTCGCGACCTGGCTTTGTAGCGTGGACAGCACCTGGCCGTCGGCGGTTTGGGCGATCGCGGGCATCACGAAGGCCGAGATGCCAAGTGCAGCCAGAAGTGTGATTCTGATCGTACGATTCTGCATTGAGCCGCCCTGCCCTACTTCTTCCACTCCGGCCGCATCGTCTCGCCACCACTGGTGTCGTATGTGCGGGTGCCGAAGAACTCCCGCGTGCGGCCCTCTTGGGCTGAATCCTGGTTCTCGCGCGACATCACGACGGCCACGACGATGACGATGGCAGCAAGGACGCCTACTGCGCCGATGATCACCACGCGTGTCACCGGATCGGCTCCATCACTGCGCCACCGCTGGTCGGATAGCGGCCGGTCCCGAAGAACTTCTCTCGCCGCGCCTGGGCAAGGTCCTTGTCCGCCTGCTCGGACTGAAGCCAGGTTCCCATCATCGTCGTTTGCTGTGCCACCAAGCCGCGCAGCTTCTGCATCTGTGCGACCTGCTGGGCGGCGATTTGATGGCCGACCTGTAATGCCTTCATCTGCCCGTCCGCCGATTCCGACATCGAGCGGAGCGAGTCCATGGTCGATTCTTCCGACGAGAACTGCTCGGCTGTGAGGCCGGCTGTCTTCAGCGTGCCGGCGATCGTGTCGCGGTTCGTCGTCGACCAGTTCTGGTAGGTCGAGGAGAAGCTCGCACCGTCCGGAAGGCCGGTCTTGAAGTCGGCATAGCTCTGGAAGCGCTGTTTCAGCACCTCGTCCGCATTGCTCATGGAAAAGGCGATCCCCTGCCCTTGCGCGGCAAGGCTGCGCAGCCGGTTGAGGTCGTTCTCGACCTGGCCCCAGATGTGGTTCGGGAGCCGCGCCGTGTTCTGCAGCATGTTTTCGTAGATCTTCAGCTGGTTCTGGATCTGCTCCGCCAGCTGCGTGATCTGGGTGACCTGGTTGTTGATCTGCTCGGTCGACTGGCCGACCAGGCTGACCAGCTCGCTGTTGTTGAGGAGCTGGGTCCACTCTGTCGCTCCGCCGGTTGCGGCGCCCGACAGCGTCGGCGATGTGTTGGCGACGATGAGCGCAAACACCGCGCCGGCCAGTCTAGCCGTTGTGAAGGAGTGTTTCGGCATTGCCTATTCCTCTCTGTTGGAGCCATCGCGCCGGCCAGCCGGCGCCATGCTCGCCCTTCAGCGCCAGGATGTGCTTGAGGTCGTCCTTGCCGGAGGCGCCGGCGAAGGCGAGCGCGACAGGTCCGAGCGCCATGTCGAAGAGCCGCCGTCCTTCCGGCGAGGCGACGTAATATTCGCGTTTGGGCAGTGCCGTCGCGACGATCTCGATCTGGCGCTCGTTGAAGCCGATCCGCTCGTAGAATTCCCGCGTGCCCGGCTCGCGCGCCGCGCCGTTCGGCAGGCAGATCTTGGTCGGGCAGGATTCCTTCAAGACGTCGATGATGCCGGAGCGCTCGGCATCCGAGATCGATTGCGTCGCCAGCACGACCGCGCAATTGGCCTTGCGCAGCACCTTCAGCCACTCGCGGATCTTGTCCCGGAAGGTCGGGTGGCCGAGCATCAGCCACGCCTCGTCGAGGATGATGAGGCTGGGGGCACCGGTCAGCCGCTTCTCGATCCGGCGGAACAGATAGGTGAGCACGGGAACGAGGCTGCGCTCGCCCATGTTCATCAGCTGCTCGATTTCGAAGGTCTGGAAGGAGCGGAGCGACAGTCCGTCGCTTTCCGCGTCAAGCAGCTGACCCATCGGCCCGTCAACCGTGTAGTGATGCAGCGCCTCCTTGATTTCGCGCATCTGCACGCCGGAGACGAAATCCGAGAGCGAACGGCCGTTCGATGACGCCAGCAGCCCGACCTGGCGCGAGATGGCATTGCGGTGATCGGGCGTGATGGTCACGCCCTGCAGCGCCACCAGCGTCTCGACCCATTCGGACGCCCAGGCCCGGTCGCCATCGGTGCCGAGCTCGGCAAGCGGGCAGAAGGCGAGCGCGGGAGCACCATCGCCGTCGCTTTCGCCGATCTCATAGTGATCGCCGCCGGCGGCGAGCGTGACCGGAAGCATGGAGCGGCCCTTGTCGAAGGCGAAGATCTGCGCCCGGGGATAGCGCCGGAACTGCGCGGCGATCAGCGCCAGTAAGGTCGACTTGCCCGACCCGGTCGGACCGAAGATCAGCGTGTGGCCGACATCGTCGACGTGAAGGTTCAGGCGGAACGGCGTCGAGCCGCTGGCGACCAGCATCAAAGGCGGCGAGCCCGGCGGATAAAAGGGGCATGGAGCGGTCGCTGCGCCCGACCACACCGAATTGAGCGGGATCAGGTCGGCGAGATTGCGCGTGTTGATCAGCGGCTCACGGATGTTGGCATACCAGTTCCCCGGCAGGCTGCCGAGAAAAGCCTCCGTCGCGTTGATTGTCTCGATCCGTGCTCCAAAACCCTCGGCCTGGATGAGGCGGCGGACAGCCTCGGTCTTCTCCCGCAGCCGTGTTTCGTTCTCGTCGAAGAGCACGATGACCGGCGTGTAGTAGCCATAGGCGACGAGCTGCGATGAGGCCTGGGCGATCGCGTCCTCGGTCTCCGCGACCATGGCCATGGCGTCCTGGTCGACCGAGCGCGATTGCGTCTGGAACAGCTGGTCGAAGAAGGGCCTGACCTTCTGCTGCCATTTCTTGCGCGTGCGCTCGAGCCGGGCGCGCGCCTCCTGAT
>NZ_RZSU01000211.1:0-3211 GCF_003997585.1 Mesorhizobium sp. M5C.F.Cr.IN.023.01.1.1
TCCTTAGCGGACGCTGGCGACCGCGTCGGAGCGGCCGTCGTTGATCATTACCCAAGCGCCCGAATTCTGGCTCGATTGGCGCTTCAGGTAGGTGTAGTCGGTAGCAGTCCAGGACAGCACCCTGGTTTCCAGATTGTCGAGGATGAACTCTCCAAGGCTGGTGCGCACGGTCAGCACCGCGTGGCCGTCTCCGTTCGGCTGGCGCGCAACCGTCATCAGCAGGTCGCCGGCCGGAACGCCGATGTTCATCAACGCGCGGCGCTTTTCCAGCGCATAGTCCTCGCAGTCGCCGAAGCCGCTGTTGGGATAGGACCAGACTTCTTCTTTGCCCCACAGTTCCATATCGGTGCGTGGCGCGATCTTGCTGTTGACCGAATTGTTGATGCTCACGATCTTCGCCCACAGCTTGCGGGTCAGCTCGATCGGCCCCTTCTTCGGCGTCCGCTGATTGCATTCCTGCGGAATCTTCTGACAGAACTCGTAATGGCCGACCGGCTGTGTGGTGCGGCTGCCGGTGTGCATGAAGGCAGGTCCCGCTGCATACGCCGTTCCCCAAGCGGTAAGCTGCATCGCCATTGCCAAGAGCAACAGCTTGCCCCTCGTCTTCTTCATCGTCCAGTCTCCCCGTTTGAGGAGACAATGACACAATTGGATTTATTCGGCGCAAAGGCTCGAAGTAGACATTAAGTAAAACCCCTATAGAATAAACATAAAATTTGAATCATTACAGTAAAAAATTGTTGAGGCGTTCTCGCGGAGCCGTATCGGCCGGCGCGGCGCCTTGGCGCGGCATCGGGGCAACAAAAAACCGGCCGAAATGGGCCGGTTCGATCGCGGTAAACTGTCTTGTTTGTCAGGTGCCGGGTGCGTTGAATTCGGAATCGAGTGTTTCGGGCCGCTGGATGACTGCGAACTCGATGGCGACGCCGTCCTCGAAATGGCGCACCACCTGGCCGCGCATCGTGCCGAGCATGACCTGGATGCCGATTGCCGGCTTGACGTCGATCTCGACCGCGGCGCCCGAAAGCGACAGGTCGATGATGCGGCACTGGTACTGGCGCCCATCACTGAGCTGAAGCACGCTGGTCGGATTGCGCGGCGCCACGCGTTCGTGACGACGATCTTCCGGCAGATCGAGCTCGTGCTTGTTGGCGAGCCAGGTCAACTGCGCGGCAAGCTTGTCCTTCTTGCGTTCCGAGGCGATGACCGTCATCGCGAAACCATCCTGCAGGATGCGGGTGACGACGCCTTCGATGCGGCCGATGTGATCGATATAGGCGATGACTTTCTCGCCCGGCATGCCGATGCGCTCGGTGCGAAGCGCTACATTGCCCGGCGACATATCGACCACCTGGCACGGATGTTCGGTGCGATCCTCCAGCATGAAGCGTCCGTAGATTTTCACGCGAACGCGCTGAAAGTTACGCCTTTCAGCTCGGGACGGTGCGGTGTCGACCGCCGCTGACCTCATGACTGCCTACACCCCGTCTGGCATTCCGCGCGTTGATGCGAGGAACTTCGTCAGAAAGCTACAGCGAAGCGGGTTAACAAAGGGGAAAGCCTGACACCGCTACTTTAGGGTTTTAGATTATTCCCCGCGCCCGCCGTCGAACACGACCAGATGGCGGATGCGGCGCGCCTGGCCGAGCGCCGAAATCGTCTGGGGCGGATCGAGTTCAGACGGGACAAGCGAGGGAACGTCGATGGCCGGCCGGTTCTTGGCGAATATCGGTTCCTTCTCCGGATCGACGACGCGGATCGAATCGATCAGGGCGTCGGCGATCGGGTCCGCCCCCAGCCAGAAGGGTTTTTCAGCGGCGCTTATCACGCCGAGGCAGCGCGGATTTTCGACGCCGCCGTCGAGCGGCAGGGCGAGCAGCTCGAACTTGCTGGAACGGTCGGTGCGGCTGAAACCTTCATAGGTGATGAGCAATACGGATTTCTGATCGAAGACGCCGTGGATCAGTTTCGAGATAAGCCGCTGATCCTTCTCGCGCCATAGAGAGGGGAAGGAAAACCCCTTGAGTTCACGGCCATAGACCGCGCAAAGCCTGGTGCCGGCGAGCCGGAATACCGCTTCGCCGCGCGTATCCTTTTCCAGGATGAATGTGTCGGCCAGCAGCGACTTGATGTCGGCTGGCTCGACTTCCGAACGCTTCGGGGCAGGGCGCCCGTCACGCAGCCGGTTCCAATAATGGAACAGCGTGATCGATCCGTTCTGGTTCATGTTATGCTGCTCCGCGCAATCTGTCGTCTGATGTCCCATCGGTGAACAGAAGGGCGCCCTCCGAGGACCTACATGCGTTGCGCAGCAGGATGCGTGCCAGCATCGTTAACACTTGTTCACGGGTCGGGGTCGTTAAGGTTAACAAGTGGTTTACGTTGCGCCCCGCCCACGCCCGTGGCACGCTAAAACCACTCCAAAAGCGGTCGTTTCGCAGCGATCGGCAGCAGTTCAGTCAAGAGTTGGGGGAGCACGGGGGCTCGACCAGCCGTTCAAGGGCAACCTTGGACGGCTTCTTTTTGATTCGCGCCAATTTTGATTCGCCCCGGTTTTGAATTGCGGTGGGGCGATTCGCCCTTTGTGAATCGGGTGACCGTGATCTACATGCTCGCGAAGTCGAATCCAGCGACTGAGTGCGAGCCATATGAGCGAACCAGCAAGCCCATCGGAAATCGAACAGGGCGAGGGCGGACCTGTCGGCCGCGAGCCGGAGCGTCGTCGCGAGCCGGTATTCAACATGCCGCCGGTTGTGCTGGCGGTGATCGGCATCTGCGTCGTCGTTCATCTGATCCGCCTCTACTGGCTCACCGAGGACCAGGATTTCTCCCTGCTGATCCGGACCGCCTTCATTCCGATCCGCTATTCCGGTCGCTTCGACCTCGATTTCTACGCGTTTTCGACCCCCTTCACTTATGCCTTCCTGCATGGCGGCTTTGCTCATCTTGCCGTCAACATGGTGTGGCTGGCGGCTTTCGGCTCACCGCTGGCGAACCGCTTCGGCGCGCTTCGTTTCAGTCTGTTCTTCGCGGCGACGGGGCTGGCGGCGGTGGTGCTGTTCTGGGCCGTGCATCCGCTCGGCCTGGCGCCGCTGGTCGGCGCATCGGGGGCGATTTCCGGCATGATGGGGGCCGCCGCCCGCTTTGGCTTCCGCACGGACCGCTCGTCCGGCAAAGCCGCCTTCGCCGGCGCGCCGCTGCCGATGGCGGC
>NZ_RZSU01000212.1:0-3108 GCF_003997585.1 Mesorhizobium sp. M5C.F.Cr.IN.023.01.1.1
AGCGGCGACAGCGCCAGAGCCGACAGCCCGAATGCCAGGCCGAGGCTGGCGAGCGACGCGCGGCGGAACAATAAGGACATACGATTAACTCCAATGGGGATAGCTAGAGCGGGATGGCTTCCAGACCAGCCGGATTGTGGCGGAATTTGGCACGGTCGACAGGGCGAGCGCGCCGTTGACATCGATTGAGCCCCCTCTTATCTGTCCAACGACTTTGCGTCCAGAACCGTTTTCCGGGCGCTTTTTGCGTTTGTCCGCGTTTCACGTGGATTTGATGGGGCCGTCGGCACCCGTCGCAACGACTTGGAATGCTATCGAAAGGACCATTGAATGGTCAGTTTTGGCGGTCTCGCCCGTAAGGTTTTCGGCTCCTCCAACGATCGTCGGATCAAGTCGACCCGCCCGCGCGTCGAAGCGATCAACGCCATGGAAAACGAGATGCGGGCGCTCTCCGACGCCGAGCTGACGGCCCGCACGGAAAAATTCCGCCAGGACGTCGCCAACGGCGCCACCCTCGATGATCTCCTGGTGCCGGCCTTCGCCACCGTGCGCGAGGCGGCGCGCCGCGTGCTCGGCATGCGCCCGTTCGACGTCCAGCTGATCGGCGGCATGGTGCTGCATAATGGCGGCATCGCCGAGATGCGCACCGGCGAAGGCAAGACGCTGGTCGCCACGCTGCCGGTCTATCTCAACGCGCTCGCCGGCAAGGGCGTCCATGTCGTCACTGTCAACGACTATCTTGCCACGCGCGACTCCGAATGGATGGGCCGCGTCTACAAATTCCTCGGCCTTACCGTCGGCGTCATCGTCCATGGCCTGTCGGACGAGCAACGCGCCGCCGCCTACGCCGCCGACGTCACCTACGCCACCAACAACGAGCTCGGCTTCGACTACCTGCGCGACAACATGAAATTCGAGCGCGCCCAGATGGTGCAGCGCGGCCACAGCTACGCGATAGTCGACGAGGTCGACTCCATCCTGGTCGACGAGGCGCGCACGCCGCTGATCATTTCCGGTCCGCTCGAGGACCGTTCGGAAATGTACAACACCATCGATGCCTTCATGCTGAAGCTCCAGCCGGCCGACTACGAGATTGATGAGAAGCAGAAGACCTCGATCTTCACCGAGGAGGGCACCGAGAAGCTGGAAAACCTTCTGCGCGACGCCGGCCTGCTCAAGGGCGAGTCGCTCTACGACGTCGAGAACGTCGCCATCGTCCACCACGTCAACAACGCCCTGAAGGCGCACCAGCTGTTCCAGAAGGACAAGGACTACATCGTTCGCAACGGCGAGATCGTCATCATCGACGAATTCACCGGCCGCATGATGCCGGGCCGCCGCTATTCGGAAGGCCTGCACCAGGCGCTCGAAGCCAAGGAGCATGTGGCGATCCAGCCGGAGAACCAGACGCTCGCCTCCGTGACCTTCCAGAACTATTTCCGCCTCTACAAGAAGCTCGCCGGCATGACCGGCACGGCGCTGACCGAGGCCGAGGAGTTCGGCAATATCTACGGCCTCGAAGTCACCGAGATCCCGACCAATCTGCCGGTGGTCCGTGTCGACGAGGACGACGAGGTCTACCGGACGGTCGAGGAGAAGTACAAGGCGATCGTCAAGGAGATCAAGGAAGCGCGCGAAAAAGGCCAGCCGACGCTGGTCGGCACGACCTCGATCGAGAAATCCGAGCAGCTGGCCGCGCGTCTGCGCAAGGAAGGTTTTAAGGAATTCGAGGTGCTGAACGCCCGCCACCACGAGCGTGAGGCGGCGATCGTCGCCCAGGCGGGAAAACCCGGCGCCATCACCATTGCCACCAACATGGCCGGCCGCGGCACCGACATCCAGCTCGGCGGCAATGCCGACATGCGCATCGCCGAGGAGCTTGGCGATATGCCGGCCGGCCCCGAGCGCGAAGCCAGGGAAAAGGCAATCCGCGACGACGTCGCCCGGCTGAAGGAAAAGGCGCTCGCCGCCGGCGGCCTCTACGTGCTCGCCACCGAACGCCACGAGTCGCGCCGCATCGACAACCAGTTGCGCGGCCGCTCGGGCCGGCAGGGCGATCCCGGCCGCTCAAAATTCTTCCTGTCGCTGCAGGACGATCTGATGCGCATCTTCGGTTCAGAGCGCATGGACGGCATGCTGCAGAAGCTTGGCCTCAAGGAAGACGAGGCGATCATCCACCCCTGGATCAACAAGGCGCTGGAAAAGGCGCAGAAGAAGGTCGAGGCGCGCAACTTCGACATTCGCAAGAACCTGCTGAAATATGACGACGTCTCGAACGACCAGCGTAAGGTGGTGTTCGAGCAGCGCCTCGAGCTGATGGACGGTGAAGGCCTGTCCGAGACCATCGCCGAGATGCGCGAGGGCGTCATCGAGGAGATCGTCGCCAAGAACATTCCCGAGAATGCCTATGCCGAGCAGTGGAACGTCGCTGGCCTCAAGGCCGAGGTCGCCGAATTTCTC
This sequence comes from Mesorhizobium sp. M5C.F.Cr.IN.023.01.1.1, assembly GCF_003997585.1. Taxonomy (NCBI): domain Bacteria; kingdom Pseudomonadati; phylum Pseudomonadota; class Alphaproteobacteria; order Hyphomicrobiales; family Phyllobacteriaceae; genus Mesorhizobium; species Mesorhizobium sp. M5C.F.Cr.IN.023.01.1.1. Next base: position 2,461 of record NZ_RZSU01000212.1, read on the forward strand.
AACCTCGACCTGCCCGTCGAGGACTGGGTCAAGGAAGAGGGCATTGCCGAGGACGATATCCGCGAACGCATCACCCAGGCCGCCGAGACTGCCGCGAAAGAACGTGCCGAGCGCTTCGGCCCCGACGTGATGACCTATGTCGAGCGCTCGGTGGTGCTGCAGACGCTCGATCACCTGTGGCGCGAGCACATCGTCAACCTCGATCATCTGCGCTCGGTCGTCGGCTTCCGCGGCTATGCCCAGCGCGACCCGCTGCAGGAATACAAGGGCGAGGCGTTCGAGCTGTTCCAGGCGATGCTCGGCAATCTGCGCCAGGCGGTCACCGCGCAATTGATGCGCGTCGAGCTGGTCCGCCAAGCCGCCGAAGCGCCGCCGCCCGAGGCGCCTGACATGTTCGGCAGCCATCTCGACGGCACCACCGGCGAGGACGATTTTAACGGTGGCGAGACCGGGCTTCTGGTCCGCCAGGAAACGAATGCCATCGTCGCCCCCGAAAACCGCGACCCGAAAAACCCCGCGACCTGGGGCAAGGTCGGCCGCAACGAAGCCTGCCCGTGTGGTTCGGGCAAGAAGTACAAGCATTGCCACGGCGCGTTTGCGTAAGCTTCTCTTCTCCCCGTCACTATACGGGGAGAAGGTGCCGGCAGG
>NZ_RZSU01000213.1:0-3058 GCF_003997585.1 Mesorhizobium sp. M5C.F.Cr.IN.023.01.1.1
ACCTGGAGCTTGCACAAAAGCACGCCTGGAAGCTCGCCCGCACCCTGATGACCACAGTCATCCTCTTCCAGTCCGACGACCAGTATGGCGTCTTGCCCGAGGACGAGCTCGAAGACGCCGACGTCACCCGCCTCTTCGAATACGATCCCTACACGGGCGCGAGGTCGGTTCATTGAACCGGCCTTCGCTCTGCCTGCGTCGAGCGCACCGCGCCCTCCAAGCAGGGCGCTTTTTGCGCCTGTCCGCATTTCGCGCCCCGTCCCGGACGTCGCTCCTGCCGGGTCCGGCGCCGCGCGCAACGGCTTCGCCGTCCTCCACTGTCGTTTCGGCCCTTTCGGGTGCCCGCGCCTCCTGGTCGCCCCGGCTGACGGACCGCCGTGACGGGGCCGCGATAGACGCGGCCTCCAGAATGGAGGTTCAGGAGAATGAGCAGGAAAGAAAGAGGATCGCGGGCCGATCTCTACGCGAAGATCACCGAGAAGATCGTCGCCGATCTCGAAAAGGGCGTGCGCCCCTGGGGCCAGCCATGGCGTGTCGGTCATCCGAGCGGCAGCGTCAACAGGCCGCTACGCCACAACGGGCTACCCTATCAGGGCATAAACACGCTGCTTTTGTGGTCAGAAGCGGTCGCGCAGGGCTTTGTTTCACCCTACTGGATGACATTCAAACAGTCGGTTGAATTGGGCGGCCATGTCCGCAAGGGCGAAACCGGAACCACGGTCGTCTATGCCGGCAGCTTCAGCAAGACCGAAATCGACGCCAATGGCGACGAGGTCGAGCGCGGCATTCCCTACCTCAAAACCTATACTGTCTTTTGCGCGGACCAGATCGACGAGCTGCCACCGCATTACTACACAGCAGCGAAGCCGGCGGCCGAGCCCATCGAGCGGATCGACCATGCCGATCGCTTCTTCGACAACACCGGCGCGGTCGTGCGTTATGGCGGTGACAAGGCCTTCTACTCGCCATTATCCGACCACATCCAATTGCCGCGCCCGGAATTTTTCCAGGACATGGCGTCGTTCGTGGCTGTTCGTGCCCACGAAACGCTGCATTGGACCGCCGCCCCCCATCGATTGAACCGGGACCTCAGCCGCTACCATCAGGATCGCACGGACAGGGCCCGCGAAGAGCTTTTGGTGGAGATCGGAGCAGCGCTGATATGCGCTGACCTCGGCATCGTTCCGGAACTGGAGCCGAGGCCGGATCATGCGTCGTACCTTCAAAGCTGGCTAACCGTCCTCGGGTCGGACCGGCGGGCGATCTTTACGGCCGCAGCGCATGCGCAGCGTGCCGTCGCCTACCTGCACGAACTGCAGCCGCAGTCTCAGACGCTGGGGGAGGCGGCCTGATGCCATTGCGACCACTTTCGAGGTGGAAGCCCTGATCGCACCAGGCATGTCCCTCACGCGCGGATCGTCAGGAGACCGACTGGAGGCCTGGCGAACGCCAGGCTGGCGCTCGCGATGGCGCCTACCTCGGAGGGAGATGATGGTGTCGATCCCTACGGCCGATCATGATGAGGCGCGTCGCAAGTCATGTTTTGAGCGGACGGATTGTCCTGCACGAGCCCGCCAAAATCGTCCCCAGGAAGCACCCGAAGCCTTTGCAAACTCCGTCCTGGACTTGTCGTGAAAATCCTGAAGCCTTATGTCGCAGGAGTTAGGCGCAAAAGATTGTCGCAGGGTTTTGGAATACGTGGGCGGGACAATAAGCAAGCAGGAGAAGGAGAGCCGATGCCTAAACCAGACCCGAAGGTTGCTGACGAAGTGCCGTGGTCAGACAAGATCACGCCGTACGATGACCGGCACAAGGCGACCTATATGCGCCTTCTCGATGCCGAGGCAGATGGCGCTGACTGGCGAGAAGTCGCCCGCATTGTCCTTCAGCGTGACCCTGTGGCCGAGCCAGAGCGCACGCGCCAATGCTGGGAAGACCATCTGAGACGGGCAAAATGGATGACGACAACCGGCTACCGAAGACTCCTCGCCGGCGAGCGCGATACCCTGCAGTAAGGCTCCGTCACGGTCGCGCCGGAACGGCCGCCATGATCGTGCAGCTCTGATCCTTCTGGCCTTGGCTGCCGCCTCAGTGCACTGAGATGCGGAGGCGGGCTTCACTGTCCCGCATCATTGAGACGGGATCGCGTAACCGGCGGCCGAGGCGTCCGGCGCCTTGCACCAGGGCCGATGCGCGCGCACGGGCAGGGTAGGGTGTCGCAAGGTCGTGTCGGGCTGGTGCGAGCCCGCTGGCGAGCGACGGAGACCTGGCTCGATCACGGACGGTTCCGCAACGCGCCGGGACGCCTTCCCCGGTTGCGAAATGGCCGCATCAGCGGGCCGGGATCCATTCGGCGTTCGCGCGCTGGGGGCGTTCGGCACCTCGTCATTCCGCTGAGCGCGTTGCGCATTGCCTTGGACCTGCTGCGAAGCCCTTCGCCCTCGAGCACAGCCGCCATCGATCACGCGGGAATCGGGAGGTCGCCGGAAGCGTAAGGCCCGCTGCGCCGCGGACGGCATCGAAGGGGGTCGCCGTCTCTGTTGCCGGCGTCGATCGTTCGCGGCCATCCCGTCTCCGGTTCCGCTGCCGGTGGAAAAAACCCCTCCGAAACGAATAAGCCCCTAAGTCCGTCCGGTTTCCGACCGCAACCCCCGCGGCGCCGGACCGTGTTGGCGCTTCGCGCCTGCCCGCACCACTCCGGGCCTTGGGGGCAAGCCTCATGCGTTCCGCTCCGGTTGCAGGCGGCTCCCGACGGCCTTGGCCGGGTCTCGTTCGGAGGGACTTCTCCCCCGGACGAGCAAAGGAGACAGGAAATGACCAACATCGTTCTTCTCGCCGGCAACATCGGCTACGACCCCGAAACCGCCACCACCCGCGGCGGCACCAGGATCACCGACTTCCGGCTCGCAACCTCCCGCCCCCGCCGCGTCGACGGCAAGGTCGTCAAAGGCGAGAACGGCTACGCAGAGCAGGACACCGAGTGGCACCGCATCAAGTGCTTCAACGGGCTCGCCGAGACGGTGCAGAAGCACTGCGTGAAGGGCATGAAGGTCGCGGT
>NZ_RZSU01000214.1:0-2969 GCF_003997585.1 Mesorhizobium sp. M5C.F.Cr.IN.023.01.1.1
TCGAGCTTGTCCGCCAAGCCAGCGTAGTACCGCAGGTATCTGACGGCGGTCCGAACCTCGCCACGGGCAAGGTCCAACGCCTTCCCAGTCTCTATGCAGTTAATGATCGCGACCTCGTCGCTGCGTGCCTCAAGTGCGTCCGCCACGCGGAAAAGCATGCGCCCACGGTCGTACGGGTGCATGTCTATCAAAACGCGGTCGCGAAAGACACGGTCGGCGGCAGCAACGGCGAGATGCACTTCTTCAGGTCCTGCCTCTGCAATAACCGCTACCGTCTCTCCGTTTGAAGGGTCATCAACCTCGATCCGTTTGCCAGACGAACAATCTCTCCACTCCCCATCGATGAAATTCTTGATCACTTCTGCGCTCGACATCAAAGTCCTCCAGTTTACCCATTATCCGATCCGAGCCGGTCAAAAGAAGCGCAGGCTTTCGCTGAGTCATTAGGGAGGCTCCTTCGCATTTGCGCGTTTCGGGCCTGCAGAGCATTAGGGCGGCTTGCAGAGGCTCGGGCCGAATTAATATTGGCCGTTTGTGAGCCGGACTCAGCTATTCTGGAGCCGAACCTCGAACCGCAAGTTGGCCGCGGTTGCAATGCCCGGGGTGGTTCAAAAGGCTGGGTTGGCAGTTTGAGAACTTATCTAGCACCCTTGAAGATTACAGCATCAGGAGCTGGCCATGGCCGACTATTGGCTTCCCATATTGCGCGAGCCTCAATGCGTCCCACAGCATAGCCTGGTTTGCAGTTATCACTGGCTTGCCGAGGCGCGCCTCCAGGCGGTCGATTATGCTTGAAGTCCGAAGGAGGGTGCATGGGATGAAAAGAGCTTCAGCTTCAGAGGAATCGAACGAGCAAGAGGCCTCGAAGATACTTTCCGGGGAAAGTCCGGCGATGTCGGAATCATTTTTGCAGTGGAATGAAGCAGACGCGCAGACCGAAATACCCGACCTGCTGAGGGCCTCGGTGACGACAGCGCCTACCTGATCGATATAAGGTGTGAGCATGGCGATGCGTTTCACCTCGAGCCTGTCGAAGGCGCGCAAAGCTCCTGTCATCGGTGAGGTTAAGGAGGCCCCGGGTCGGGTTGTCTGTAGCTCCTCTTCAAACCTTTTCTGCGAGATGATGGCTGATCCCGATGTGCAGGCGTAGGCAAATACTTTGACGACACCTGGCGGGTCGAATAGCTCGCCAACCTTAGCGATCTCATCAACATGGCGGTAGAGGTTTTCGACCGTACTGGGCTCGTGATGCTTCATCCTGGCGGCACAGAAACTGATGCCGTCATCATGCATCATTCTGCGCAATTCAAGCTCTGTGAGGACGTCGTTGGACGGGGTTATCAATCCGATGACGGTCTCAGTTGCCACAGCAGGATATGATGGCTCAACGTGAGTGGTGTAGAACGCAGTCTCACTAGGCATCTCAAAGTTCTCCGTGCGTACGATCCGTTTCCGGATTAGACTCGTACTTTCTGATATGTCATCCCTGGTTTTTCGCAGAGCGGCTGCTGATGAAATTGGCTGTGCTAGAGGCAGTCGCCTGCCTCTAGCACACAAGTTTTCAGCGATGAGCGCAGACCCATTCTGTTGTTGTATCGCCTGGCAACGCCTTCTCGTCGTAACCATCTTCTGCCGCAGCCTTCATCATCTCAGGCGTTCCGAGATAGCGCTTCAGTTCGGTATTGAATTTTGCCACGAAATCTTTGTCTGAATTCCTAAATCCAATACCTATCCAAGCGGACGATTCCTCCGGCATCAAGGCGGGATTGGTGGCCTCCACCTTCCCTCCAGATTTTTTGGCGATATCCTGGACGACTGTATAAGACGTCACTCCGGCGGCTGCTCGACCAGCGATCACCGCCGCAAGAATTTCGGTACCTCCTGGAACCTCCATAATCTGCGATGCGGGCACGCCCAGCTTCTTAGCGATCTCGATGCCAGCGTAGCCTGCCCCAGTCACCATGGTCGCATTCTTAGTCACCAAATCCTTGTACGTAGTGATTTGTTCCGGATTTCCGGATTTCACCATGAAGACATCTGTTTCTTTAGAAACAGGCTCCGAGAATGTTATGTTGTCGCACCTCTTTTTATTGATATACATGCCACCTGTAATTAAATCCAACCGGCCGGCTTGCAGCCCCGGGATCAACCCACCCCAATCGGTCACCACAGGCTCGATATTGGTGTAACCCATTGAACGAAGAACCCCTTCGGCAATGGCATTTACGTACCCCAGAGGCTTGTTGCCCTCACCAGGATATGCCTGTGGCGGCTCGGAAGCAAAGCCGAGACGAATTGTCTTGCCGCTTGCCGCGCGATCAGCAAGCTCACCTGTGTAAGCGGGCGCCGTCAGACCGACGACGACGAGCCCAATGCTCAGAAAAATCTTGGTTGTACGTTCCATTCTGTTCCCTTTTCTTGTTCTGTTGAACGCGCGCCTCTCGGCGGCGATGGGCGTTCTTCCTTTGCACTTCGAGCAAGAGACGCTTGCATCAGGTATGATAGGCCATTTTAAGTGCTCCTTTCTGCGAAGAACGCAGCTCTTGGGCATTGCAGCTGCAAAACTTCCCGCCCAAGCGCAGAGATCCTGCGTGCACGAGCACCATCGAAATGGATGACTTAATACGGCTGAGCAGATCGGTGGAATGCTGCGGAGGGCACGGGGAGCATCTTCGCAACGCGAGAGACCTGAGCCTCAGCCGGCATTTTCGTGTCTCCGGTGCCTTCAGCGGCGCCGGAAGACAATCTCTGGATCTTAATCCTGAAGGCGGTCGTCGAGGGGCGCGAGCGCGAGCAGCAGGCCGCCGACCAGAGCAATTGAATACCCGATCCCGGCCGCAACCAACGTGTTGAGGGTTGCCCACAGCAACTGTGGCAGGATCTCCCACGTAAAATCCCAGCGCCAGTTGAATGTCATGCCCTTCCAAGCCTCCGGGCAACCAAGCGTTCGGCCCAGCGCATCATCGGGG
>NZ_RZSU01000215.1:0-2743 GCF_003997585.1 Mesorhizobium sp. M5C.F.Cr.IN.023.01.1.1
CCGTGGGCGCATTTCCTGTTCTTCCTGCTCAGCGGCATGCTCTGGGTGCTGCCGGCTATGGGCATCATCAAATGGCTGATCCTGGAGCCCCCGCGGCCGAAGAATTGACGCTCGCTCGCCGCCGCTTGATGGTGAAAGCCTGACGCTTGCTACCCGACGTGTAGGGCAGCTCAGGGTGGCTTTCTGCCTTCCGTCTCGCCGATCGGAACGCGCCGGCGGGGCCACTTTCGGCCTCAGCACCTCTAAGCGCGAACGTCTGGTGTAATGCCCGATGCGCATTCGTAGGGCATCTCGCTGTTACTTCGCCGTGACAAAAGCACCGCCACGGCGGCGTCAACCGGTTACACAGAGCAAGGAATATTTCCGGCCTTCTGGGAGTGACGTGTCAGCGTCCCCCGAGGCTGCGTGGGCGTGTCGTCGGTTGGCTGTTCGCGCGGCGACTGGAACGCTCCACGCCTCGCAAGCGGGATAGCGAAATCTCGTGAAGGCAAGGTCGAGCTGCGTTTTCCGTTCTGTATCGGCGACGGGCGGCGACTGGGAGAGACGGATACCATGCACATGGGGCGTCTGGAAGTTGGCAGGACATGGACGCGGGGCGGCCCGCGTGCAGGCGCTTGGCTGAGCGGTGCAATGACCACGCAGCGCCACCTCGCAGCGATCATGGTTTGCGACGTGGTCGGCTATTCGCGCCTGACGGAGCGCGACGAGCGCGGCACGCTCGAGCGGCTGAAGATCTACCGCAAGGACCTCCTCGAACCGCTGGTCTCTGAGCACCGGGGTCGGATCGTCAAGCTCACCGGCGACGGCATGCTGTGTGAGTTCGCGAGCGTCGTCAACGCGGTGGCCTCGGCGATGGCGATCCAGCAGGCTTTGGCAGAACACGAGGCGGAGATGCCCGAGGAAGAGCGGATTCGCTTCCGCATCGGCGTCAATCTCGGCGACGTGGTCTGCGAGGAGGACGGCGACCTCTACGGCGACGGGGTCAACATCGCCGCCCGCCTCGACGGCATCGCCGATCCCGGCACCGTGGTTGTCTCAGGCACCGCCTACGACCACCTTCAGGGCAAGCTCGACTGCGGCTTCACGCCGCTCGGCAACCTGCGCCTCAAGAACATCGAGCGGCCTGTGCGCGCCTACCGCGTCGAGACCGACGCCGGCGCCTCGGTGGCTGCATCGCCTCCGCTGCCCGCGAAACCCTCGATCGCGGTTCTGCCTTTTACCAACATGAGCGGCGATCCCGACCAGGAATACTTCGCCGACGGGCTGGTGGAGGACATCATCACGGGATTGAGCCGGGTGAACTCCTTCTTCGTGATCGCCCGCAACTCGTCCTTCACCTACAAGGGCCGGGCGGTGGACCTGCGCCAGGTCGGGCGCGAGCTGGGCGTCCGCTATGTGCTCGAAGGCAGCATCCGCAGAGCAGGATCGCGGGTGCGCATCAGTGGGCAGTTGGTGGACGCGATCAGCGGACATCATGTCTGGGCCGACCGCTTCGAGGGCGACGTGAGCGACATCTTCGACCTGCAGGACAAGGTGACCGAGAGCGTCGTCGGCGCTGTCGAACCGAGCATCCGGCTGCAGGAGATCAAGCAGGCGCGAATGAAGCCGACCGACTACATCGGTGCCTACGACCTCTACCTTCGTGCGCTGCCGCGCTTCTACAGCATGACGCGCGAAGGCTTCGCCGACGTGCGCCGGCTCACCAACGAGGCGCTCAGCATCGACCCAGGCTTCACTCTGGCGAAGGCACTAGGTGCCTATATCCGCAGCCTGTCGGTGAGTCAGTGCTGGCACGAGCCCGACGATATCCGCGTCGCCGTGCGCATGGCCCGCGAGGTGCTGGCGGACGCGCGAGACGACCCGACAAGCTTGCGTTTCGCCGCGCAGGTGATCGCCTACAGCGCCAAGGATTACGAGACGGCGCTGGACACGATCGAACGGTCCCTGCTCCTCAACCCCAATTCGGCGCAGGGCCATACGGGCAGCGGCTGGGTGAACGCCCATTCCGGCCACCCCCTCGTCGCGATCGAGCACTTCCACAGGGCAATGCGGCTGAGTCCGGTCGACCCCGAGAAGGGCATCGCGCTCTCCGGCATCGGGATGAGCTACCTGATGCTCGAACGCTACGAGGAAGCGCTGGCTTGGGGAGAACGAGCGCTGCGCGAGATGCCGAATTACGGCTCCTCGCACCGGGTGGTGATCATGGCGCTGGTCAAACTCAACCGGCTGGACGAAGCGCGGGCGGCGGCGCGGCGGCTGATGGAGGCGTTCCCGACCTACACGCTCGGCCTGCAGAGGCAGATCAACCCGTGGCGGGACAAGGTGTTCGCCGAGCGCTACGTCGAAGCGCTGGGTATTGCCGGCGTGCCGGAGTGATCGTCGCGTTTGCAAAGATGCCCTCTCCTGCGCGTTACGTCCGGCCAGGCGACGTCCCTTGATCCCGCGTCGCTTCTGGAAGGATAGTTCTCTGGCCGGGTTGTCCGAGGACTGAGCGCGTAGAGCAGCTGTGAACAGCCGGCGAGCTCTCTGTTGGGTTCGCGTCGAACTTCCGGTTTCCACCCTGACGAGACCTACCGACGGTCCAGACAAATGTCGCCTTCGGGTCACGACGTTCCTTTGACCTCCCCATCAGGGATAGTCCGCAAGGGGTCGGTTCTTGCCGTCCACCGGTACCAAGTGTCAGACTTTCACCACTAGATGGTGACAAGCATCTTGCCGGCATTGGCCAGCGGCGTCGTCACAC
>NZ_RZSU01000216.1:0-2456 GCF_003997585.1 Mesorhizobium sp. M5C.F.Cr.IN.023.01.1.1
CTCGGAGATCGCCTTTATGCAGGATTTTAAGAAGTCGGAGGCCAAGCAGCGGCTCTTCGGCGACGTGCGCGCCGGCAAGGTGCGCTTCCTGATCGGCTCCTCCGACACGATGGGGACCGGCGTCAACGCGCAACTCAGACTGAAGGCGCTGCATCACCTCGACGTGCCGTGGCTCCCCTCCCAGATCGAGCAGCGCGAGGGCCGCATCGTCCGGCAGGGCAACCAGCACGACGAGGTCGATATCTTCGCCTACGCGACCGAGGGCTCGCTCGACGCGACCATGTGGCAGAACAACGAGCGCAAGGCCCGCTTCATCGCCGCGGCACTTTCCGGCGATACCTCGATCCGCCGGCTCGAAGACCTCGGCGAGGGCCAGGCCAACCAGTTCGCCATGGCCAAGGCGATCGCATCTGGCGATCAGCGCCTGATGCAGAAGGCCGGGCTCGAAGCCGACATCGCGCGGCTGGAGCGCTTGCGCGCCGCCCACATCGACGACCAGCATGCCGTGCGCCGGCAGATCCGCGACGCGGAGCGGGAGATCGAGTATTCGACCCGGCGCATCGGCGAGATCGGACAGGACATCGAGCGCCTCATTCCGACTGCCGGGGAGGCCTTCGCCATGACGGTCATGGACAGGGCGTATGACGAGCGCAAACTAGCAGGCCGGGCGCTGATGAAGGAGATCCTGACCCTCGTGCAGCTGCAGCAGGAGGGCGAGACCGTCATCGCCGCGATCGGCGGCTTCGATCTGGAATATGCCGGTGAGCGCTTTGGCCGGGACGGCTATCGCTACAGCACAATGCTGATGCGCACCGGCGCAACCCAGGAAATCGAGCTGCCGGTCACGGTAACGCCGCACGGCGCGGTCTCCCGCCTCGAGCATGCGCTGTCCGGTTTCGAGGAAGAGTGGGAGCGCTACCGCCATCGCCTCGCCGACGCCCGGCGCCGCCTTGCCTCCTACCGGTCGCGGGAGGGCGGCGAATTCGCCTTTGCCGGTGAGCTGGCCGACAAGCGCCGGCAACTCGCGCAGGTCGAAAAGGCACTGGCCACGGATGTCGAGGGCATCGGGGAGGCCGTGGCCGCCTGATCCTATTCGGTTACCTTCGGCGTATTGGTGCGGATCCCGCTTCGTTTGGCTGCCCGATGCAGCCGGTGCTCGAAATAATCGGCAAACACCTTGTAGTCCGCGTAGGCGTCCTTGTCGCACCAGTATGCCCCGAAGCGACCAACCAGGCCGGCGATCCAGTCGGCGGCCTGCAAGGTCTGGTATCGGTGGCTTTCCAGCTGGAATGGCGGTTCGATAAGCCGCTTTCGCGGCTCCCCCGCGCCGTACATGCTGCGTGCCGCGGCGGTTATGAGATTCTGGCGCTGGTCGTGCTCGTCGAGCGCCAGAATGAAATGGTCCTTGGGGTCGCAGTCTTCCGCGCAGAAGGAATCAATCCGCTTGATCGCTTCCAGCAGCACCCGGTTGTAGAGGTAGTTCGGATTGTGCTTGTCGGGCGGCAGATTCTTCTGAAGCCCGACATAGAAGACGAAGCCGCCGATCGTCTCGATCTTGTTCAGCAGACGATTGGTCGTGTTGCGAAGCTCGCGGTACTTCGTGACATTGGTGACCGTGTAGAGGCTCGCGCCTTTTTTCTCCCAGATCGCCGGATGGACGCCGGCCCGCTTGATCTCGAATTCCAGAAGCTCGCATTTTCGCTGGAAGAACCACGTGCCGAAACCGCGCACCTCGCTCATCGGTAGCACGAGACCGGCCAACCCGAAAACCGGGCTTTCCTTGTACTTTGCATCCTGGCGATCGACATAGGGGCCTATATGGCCAAATTCATCGAGATAAGCGATGTAGGTCAGATCGTTGCCCCCAGAAGCACGAAAACCCACGCTTTTGGCGTGGGTCTCGGAAAGAGGGCAACACGTCGTTGCGCCTCACGATCGTGTAGTTAGGATTTCAGCCTTCTTTTGTCAAGCTTAGGACCCTGCCGAACCACCTTGACGACCCGCCGGGCTCCAGTAGCATGGTGCCGTGTCTGAGCTAACGACGGCGCCAGACATTCGAGCAAGCCGTCCTAATAACCGGCGACCGGGATTGCCCGCCACGCTGAAGATAAAAAGAAACAGCACCAGCGAATGCTGGCCGCGCTGCATATCGATTTCCATCAACGAGAACAATCTGGCTGCTGCCCGGATGGCTGGCCGCCTCAACCTATATGGAGAATCCATGCGGTACGCATTGGTGAATGACGAGCGGCGCGAAGCCGAACCCGGCGTTGCGGGCACTTGCCCCGGTTGCGGGCAGCCGATGATCGCGAAATGCGGGGATCAGCGAATCCACCATTGGGCGCATCGAGGGATGCGGACCTGCGATCCCTGGTGGGAGCCGGAAACGCCGTGGCATCGAAGCTGGAAAGCACAGTTTCCGCCGCACTGGCAGGAGGTTGTCCAGCAGGACGAAA
>NZ_RZSU01000217.1:0-2430 GCF_003997585.1 Mesorhizobium sp. M5C.F.Cr.IN.023.01.1.1
GGGTCTTCGAATAGGGTGTCCGAATGAGTAAGTCGTCGGCAATCTCGAGATAGGGGCTGGAGATCGGATCGAAAGCGAAGGCGTCACGTCCCTTACTGTCGGCGTGGATCGCCAGCAACTCGGCCTCACGCGCCAGCCAACGGTCGACCCGGCGGGCTGCCGTCTTGCCTGGTACAAACCAGCTCCTGCGCTCGTCGCTCCACCTTGCTCGCGGAAATGCCTGCCGAAATCGTTCGACAGTCATTCGGTCATAAGGAAAGTTCGCCAAGGCACCGGGCGTGTCTTGTTTCTGCAGCGCAGGCTGATGCTTGGATGCCGCCACGGTCGTGCCGTCAATGGTGTTGGATTCGCAGAGAAACGTCCCGCCGGGCCTGATGGTTTCACACGCGAACCAGAACGCGACTGCCTTTCGCGATTGAAGGTCGCACGCAGGCGGAGCGCTAAATCGCAACGTAGCAACCGCTAGCGGCACATAGACATAGAGAAGAAGCCTGAGCGGGCATTCAGAGCGTGCCAGCGCCCAGACTGACGACGCCTAGCTACGAATATGCTCTAGCGGGGCCGCTTTCCGCGCTGACACGTCGTACCGTAGCGCTCTCAAACCACAAGGGACGCGACGGCTCAACGATCGTTGACTTCGAGCGGCCTCCATTTCAAAATTGTCCCATATGGATAGCACAGTGGATGTCCTAAGCGTCCGGCGGCTTCAGCCGGCTTTTCAGTAGCCGAGCTTCCCGAAGTAGTGATGCCCGATCGGTGCCAATCAACTCGATCAGCCCGCGCGTGAGCTTCAGTTATTCCGGGTTCCTTGGCGAGGAACTGCGCCTGGAAATCCGTCATTCGGTCGCGGTCGGACTTTTCTTCCTCGCCCATGGTGCACCTTTTCGGCCCTTAGATTGAACCGGAACGCCAGGCGCGAGGGTTTTGTTGCGATCAATGGCTCGAAACTTTCCAGGCGTTTCCGCCTTCTCTGGAACACATGCTTGAGATGAAAGTTCGGGAGGTGCAGCAATCTTGTTCCTCCCAACGATGGGCTGCAGATCGGCGATGCACCGATCGGCCCGCGTCCTTTCCTCATGGGGCGCGGGCTCTGCTCACACGGAACACCAGGTGCGGGTGTGCCTTTCGCCGGCATGATTCGCAGCGAAATGGCCGCTTGGGCAGATCCAGCCTTTTGGGTCGCGGTGGCTGTTGTTCTGGTTCCCCACGCCATCGCCGTCGCACTGCTTGTCTAACAACGGTTGATTGTTGTCGTTTGCCGGGCAGCATGGAACCGACAGGCAGAAAGCGTCTGGCGCTATTTTCAAGACTCTCCGCGCCGATCGGCGTAATGTGCTCTCATCGGCGATAGACATCACGGGCTTCGCTGGCTGTGAGCGACCACCGCGCTTCCGCCCCACTGGGAGGTAGGGCATATGGTCAGCCTTAAGACTGCAAAGAGTGGCATTGCCTTTCCTAGTGATCTGACTTTGTTGAAGCAGGTCTTTGATCGTGTTTGCGTTGAGGAAGGTATTCCCATGGGTAGCGAGCAGGCGGAGCGCCTGAGCGTTAGCGCAATGGAACTCTTCTCAGATGGCGAATTTGACGAGGCGGTTCTTTACGAACGCCTTCGACTCTCTGCCCGATTGTAGCGCGGAAAGAAAAACGCATGACCTCCCACCATCCAGCGGCAGATGCTTCGGCTTCATGGATGGGCCGGGGACCATGGAGTGACCAATTCCTCGCTCGGCAACACACCGGGAGGGGCACCTCTCTTCAATGGCTATGTAAATGAGGTTACGGCAGCTTCCGAGTGTCATAGGCAGCCGCATCGCCACGAACCTATGGCCTCTACGATGAGTCCTGACCGCTATAGCCAGAAACGCTCCTTTGGGATGCTCAGGACACCGTCAGTTGCGCCAATGCAGCCAGCAGACGACGCTCGCCAGTAGGTGTTTACCGGCATTGGGTGCTCCAGCTAGAACCTCGCCGCCGAATTGCTCGGGCTTGTCATAGGCGCTTGCGACGGCGAAAGGCACATCTCGCGCTTTCAAGATCTCTGCTAACGGCGTGACGAGTTCAGCTCCGAGGTTAACGTCGAGGAGCGCCACTGTTGGCACTTCGTCCTCTAGCAGACGGAGCGCATCTCGCACGGTGGCCACCGGGCCAATGACCCGCCAGCCGTGATGCTCAAGCAACAGCTTGAGGTCCATCGCCATAAGGAACTCGTCCTCCACAATCAAAACGGTTTTCTGCATGGAACGGCATTCAGCCCGGGCGAGACGCACTCCCTAGCGGAATGACGATCTCAGTCTCCAAACCGCCTACTCGGTATTTCTGTTCCACCTGCCCTCCGAGGCTGTAGGCCGTAGCGAATTGGATGAGCTCAGTACCGTAGCCTGTAGTGGCGGGTGGGGGCCCCCGCCGGCCCCCCCCCCCCCCCCCTCCTCC
>NZ_RZSU01000218.1:0-2351 GCF_003997585.1 Mesorhizobium sp. M5C.F.Cr.IN.023.01.1.1
TCACCACTCCAGGCAACGGCGCCGGCCAGCACGGCGATCCCAACCAGCACCGCGCCACGCGCGATGTTACGGATCGAAAGTGAGGAGGGGGTGTGCGCGACCGAGCAGGCCGGCGGCCGGGATCGGCCCGAAATATCTCGAATCATAGGAGCCTGCAAAATCGGAGTGAAGAAAGAGAAAGCCGGCAGGGATCTGGCCGCCGGCGAAGGCTGTGAGCGCCCTGCCCGCGGCGTCACCTGGCTGAACATCGGAATGCGGAAGAATCCTACCGTCGATTGAGACCTCGGCGCCGATCGCGATTGCCTGTCCTTCCGTCGCTACGACCGTCTTGATAAGAGGACTGAACCAGCCCGGGCACAGGCCCTGGCCGAGATAGAAGCGCTGCCGCGCCATCCGGAACGCCGCCGTATCCGGCGGGCAGATGAAGATAAGATCGCCCACGGCCGGCGGTCGTTCTAGCCGCTCGATGCGCCACAGACCGAGCGGATAGCTGCGCGTGAGATTGAGGCGGAGGCCGCCGAGCCAAGCGATGCCTGCGAGCGCCACCAGACCCGCGACGGCGATCAGGATGATGGTGATGGCGCGGTGTCTTCTCATTGCTTGATCGTCGGCGTCTGCCGTTGCGTCTGGCGCAGGTTCTCCGACTGCTTCAGGGCCTCGGCCGTGCGTTGATGCGCGGCGAGCTGCTGCGCTGTCCGCATCACCGGCCACGCCTGCGCGAGCTTCTGCCGCTCGCCTGGTTTGAGACCCTCTGCCGCCTTGTCGATGACCTTGCCTGTGGGCTCGCGCGCTGCATTGGTCAGCAGCATGCGCTCGCCGAACCGCTCGGCGATGGCCTTGTTGAAGCCGTCGATCTCGGCCTTCACCTCTCGGTTGGAGATCGCGTAGCCGAGGGCGGCCGGAAGATCGTTGCGGTCGATCGCATCCCGCACGCGTTCGAGCACGCGCTGTGCCGCCGGTGACAATGCCGGAATTTCGATCGAGGCGCGAAGGCGCATGGCCTGCTCCTCGGCCTCGAGCTTCTGCACGACCCTCTCGCGCAGGCTGAGATGGCGCTCGATGTCGCGTTTCAGCGCCGGGAGATTGAGCTCGGCGACACGCCGGTCCTCGCGATCGGCCTTGCCCGCCAGGAGACCGGTCCTGCCCTTCAGCGGCCCGAGCGTCGCCGGCTCCGACACAAGCCGGTCCAGCGCCGCTTTTGCCGCGGCCGGATCGGACAGCACCGCGTCGAAGTTCATGGCACGGAACGCAGTCTCCGGATCGGCGAAGACATAGCGGAATCGGGTCGAGACTTCGTCCCATTGCCTGGCGAGGGTGGGATCGGCGCGAAGCTTTTCGTCCACCGTGTCCTTTATCGATTCGGCGAACTGCTTGACGCCGGCGACCATGGGTGCGGCCTCCTTCGGGGTCTGGGTCTGGCGGGGATCGAACAGGCCGAGACGCTCGCCAACGCCGCGCAGCCGCAGTGCCAGATCAACAAGTTTCTGCTTCTGCCGGATCGTCCAGTCGACGCGGTCGCGAAGCAGCGTGCGGGCGACGCGAACGATATTGAGGCCGCGGTTTTCAGCGAAGCGGAGCGCCTGGCGGTAGAGCGTCCCGCGCTCGTAATCGAGCGTGGTCTCCTTGGCATTGCGCCGCGACAGAATTTTCGCCAGCCCGCCATTGAAGGCGAAGGATCTGCGCCCGTAATAGAGCGCCAGGTCCTCGCGATGCCGCGTCATCGCGACATAGGTCAGATGGCGGTCGAGCGAGAGCGACGCCAGCACCTTCACGCGATCGACGGTGGCGCCCTGGGCCTTGTGGATGGTGGTGGCGTAGCCGTAATCAACATTTCGGTAGAGCTGCTGATCGACGGTGATATGTCGGCGCTGCTCGCGCTCGCCGATTACCGCGACGATGCGGTTCGGCGCAGCCTCGACAATCCTGCCGATCATGCCGTTCTTCACGCCGAGTACGCTGTCGTTCTTCAGGAAAACGATCTGGTCGCCGACATCGAACTTGCGGAGGCCGTCCTCGGTGCGGAACGCATGGCCCGCGCCGACGAGGCCGCGTGCGACCAGCTTCTCGCGCGCCATCACATTGAGCATGCGCACGTCGCGGCGCAAATGCGCCAGGATCAGCGACGTCTTGGTGGGATCGTAGTCCCGGTTCCAGTCCGCGATCAGCTTGTCGACGGCCTCGGCCTTCAGCACCGAGCCGAGCACCCTGCCCTGCTGCCGATAGGCTGAGATCGCCTCGGCGATCCGGCCGCGCGCCAGGTCGAGCGAGGCAGCGCGCATCCAGTCCTCGCGCTGGCGATAGATCGTCTCCAGCTCGGCATAGCCGATGCGCTCGACGATCGCCCGGAATGC
>NZ_RZSU01000219.1:0-2242 GCF_003997585.1 Mesorhizobium sp. M5C.F.Cr.IN.023.01.1.1
GATGAGGACAGCCATGTCGCGTAAGACACAAATCACTTGGGCCTTTGGGGCGCTGGCCGCCCTTTCTTGCGTCAGCCTGGCCGATCCGGCCCTTGCCTCTTCGGGCGGCGGCCTGCCCTGGGAATCTCCCCTGCAGCAGATCCAGCAGTCCATCACCGGTCCGGTGGCTGGCTTCATTGCGCTCGCCGCAGTCGCGATCGCCGGTGGCATGCTGATCTTCGGCGGCGAGCTCAACGACTTCGCGCGGCGGCTCGTCTATGTCGTGCTCGTCGCTGGCATCCTGCTCGGCGCCACTCAGATCGTCGCCCTGTTCGGCGCAACCGGCGCCTCGATCGGAGAGGCGCCGTCACAGGCCTCGATTGCAGCGGCAGGGGAGGGGGCCGATGGCTGAGGCAGGCGCCAATCTCGCGCGCTCGCGCGTGCACAGAGCGCTTTCGCGCCCCAACCTCCTCATGGGAGCAGACCGGGAACTGGTTCTGCTTACCGGCCTCGGTTCGGTGATCCTGATCTTCGTCGTGCTGACCTGGTATGCCGCGCTCTTCGGCGTGGCGATCTGGCTGGTCGCAGTCGCAGCCCTTCGCATGATGGCGAAGGCCGACCCGATGATGCGGCGGGTTTACATCCATCACATCTCGTACAAGCCGAACTATCGGGCCACATCGACGCCATGGCGCAGGTTTTGACGCTTCATGGTCGCACTCAAGACTTTCCGCCACTCGGGACCATCGTTCGCCGATCTCGTTCCCTACGCAGGACTCGTCGACAACGGCGTCATTCTGCTGAAGGACGGTTCACTGATGGCCGGCTGGTATTTTGCCGGTCCCGACAGTGAGAGTTCGACGGACGCCGAGCGCAACGAGATCTCGCGGCAGATCAACACCATTCTCGCTCGCCTCGGATCGGGCTGGATGATCCAGGTCGAAGCCGTGCGGGTGCCGACTTCCGATTACCCAGACGAAGCCGACTGCCATTTCCCCGACCCGGTCACGCGGGCCATCGACTTCGAGAGACGGCTCCACTTCCAGCGAGAAAGCGGACATTTCGAGAGCCGGCATGCGCTCATCCTGACGTGGCGGCCGCCGGAGCCGCGGCGCTCCGGCCTCGCACGCTATGTCTATTCCGATCCGGCAAGCCGATCGGCGTCCTATGCGGTGACGACGCTCGACGCGTTCCGCGCCTCGATCCGCGAGATCGAGCAATATCTCGGCAACGTCGTCTCGATTCAGCGGATGGCGACGCGCGAGGTGGACGAGCGAGGCGGATTTCGGGTCGCCCGCTATGACGAGCTGCTTCAGTTCGTCCGCTTCTGCATCACAGGCGAAAACCATCCTCTTCGTCTGCCGGACATCCCCATGTATCTCGACTGGCTGGTCACGGCCGAACTCCAGCACGGC
The DNA here is from genome assembly GCF_003997585.1 of Mesorhizobium sp. M5C.F.Cr.IN.023.01.1.1. Lineage (NCBI taxonomy): Bacteria > Pseudomonadati > Pseudomonadota > Alphaproteobacteria > Hyphomicrobiales > Phyllobacteriaceae > Mesorhizobium > Mesorhizobium sp. M5C.F.Cr.IN.023.01.1.1. The sequence goes on from NZ_RZSU01000219.1 coordinate 1,395, forward strand.
CTGACCCCGCTTGTGGAGAACCGCTTCCTCGGGGCTGTCGCAATCGACGGCCTGCCGGCGGAGAGCTGGCCGGGCATCCTCAACGCGCTCGATCTGATGCCGCTGACCTATCGCTGGTCATCGCGCTTCGTCTTTCTTGACGAGCAGGAGGCACGGCAAAAGCTGGAGCGGACCCGCAAGAAGTGGCAGCAGAAGGTGCGACCGTTCTTCGACCAGCTCTTTCAGACCCAGAGCCGCTCGGTCGACCAGGACGCCATGACGATGGTAGCCGAGACCGAGGACGCCATCGCCGAGGCCTCCTCCCAGCTCGTCGCCTACGGCTACTACACGCCGGTGATCGTCCTGTTCGATGAAGCACAGGCCCGGCTTCAGGAAAAATGCGAGGCGATCCGCCGCCTCATCCAGGCCGAGGGGTTTGGCGCGCGCATCGAAACGCTGAATGCGACCGACGCCTTCCTCGGTAGCCTGCCGGGCGTCTCCTATGCCAATATCCGGGAGCCGCTCATCAACACGCGCAATCTTGCCGACCTCATGCCGTTGAACTCGGTCTGGTCGGGCAGCCCGGTGGCGCCTTGCCCTTTTTATCCGCCAGGATCGCCGCCGCTGGTGCAGGTCGCGAGCGGGAGCACACCGTTCCGCCTGAACCTGCATGTAGACGACGTCGGCCACACACTGGTGTTCGGGCCTACCGGCTCGGGCAAGTCGACGCTGCTGGCACTGATCGCCGCGCAGTTCCGGCGCTATGCCGGCGCCCGGGTCTTCGCCTTCGACAAGGGTCGCTCCATGCTGCCGCTGACGCTCGGACTCGGCGGCGATCACTACGAGATCGGCGGGGATGCTACCGGGGG
>NZ_RZSU01000021.1:0-12843 GCF_003997585.1 Mesorhizobium sp. M5C.F.Cr.IN.023.01.1.1
TCGAGCTTGTCCGCCAAGCCAGCGTAGTACCGCAGGTATCTGACGGCGGTCCGAACCTCGCCACGGGCAAGGTCCAACGCCTTCCCAGTCTCTATGCAGTTAATGATCGCGACCTCGTCGCTGCGTGACTCAAGTGCGTCCGCCACGCGGAAAAGCATACGCCCACGGTCGTACGGGTGCATGTCTATCAAAACGCGGTCGCGAAAGACACGATCGGCGGCAGCAACGGCGAGATTTACTTCTTCAGGTCCTGCCTCTGCAATAACCGCTACCGTCTCCCCGTTTGAAGGGTCATCAACCTCGATCCGTTTGCCAGACGAACAATCTCTCCACTCCCCATCGATGAAATTCTTGATCACTTCTGAAGTAGCCATGCTTGTCGATCGCCGCCGGTTCCTGTTGGTACTGAACATCAAACGCTTCGTACGTGTCTTCCTGGGAAAGCCGCCTTTGGGCTTCTGAGCGCAAAAATCGGCTTCGAAGAAGTCGACGGCGGAGGTCGATTCCTGGTTGCCTATGAGGATCGCATTTCTTGATGCGACCTCAATCGCCACCTGCCCCCGCCCCACGCACGACCGATAACGACGCAGCTCCCGCGCTAAGACCGACAAATCGCAAGGATGCGTCTTAAAATTCCTTTTAGCCAATTCCTCTCCCGCGATGATAGCTTGTCTTCTACCTTCGGGTACCTACCAGATACGTGGGCTGCATTTGCTGGAAACGTATTATATAGGCGTAACTTTGTCTTGTTAGCCAGACGAGCATTCTTTGATTACCCAATAGGAGTATTCAGTGTTTCAACTGGAGCGGCAAATTCCGGCATCGTGTCGCCAGCGACATCGGTGATGCCATACTGAATGAGAGCTGATGAGACGAGTGTCCCCCACGGGGATAGTGTTAGAATTCGGCGAAGAGCGACGCCTTCTGGCGGCTGGGTGTCAGCAGGATGAAGCCGAGGAGGCGCTCACTGGCTCCGCGATGGTCTTTCATCAGCCTTCACTGAGCAGCAGGATCAGCGGTCGAATTATGCAGCTCAGAGTTCCGGTCGCTTTTGTTGGCTCGATGGGTCTGGGATTGGCCAATTTTCAAGTGGGCCTGGGGCCGTGATGCGCTCTCAAAACGGTGGCCTCGAGCCCTTACCGCCAGTTTTGGCGGAAATGGAAACGCCGGCGACTTTCCTGGTCGAAGGCTCCCAAGCCGATGGCTTCATGTTTCTATGCTCATGGGCAGACGTCTCTCAGTCTGGCCAAAGATCATGTAGTGGTTTTGGAGTGGCAGCCCTGGCCTCTTGGATCTCTGCTGCAGACAAACGGCCCGCGAATTGGCTCAGAACCGAGCGGGCAACCTCTTCCGGATCCACTGCCGGGTCGCGGTGGAGGCCCTCGTGGATCCGGTCGAGAAACGAGATCCGTTTTGTGTTTATGGCGCGGCGGCCGGGGTGCCAACCTTCGTAGTAAAAGCCGCGGAGTAAGGCTGGCAGCTGGGCACCGATGTACACCGCCTCGTCGCGACCTAGGCAGTCGCGCAGGGCGTGAAGTGTCGCAATCAGGGCTCGGAAAACCTGCTCGCGGTCATGCCAACGTAGTCTCCACGCCAGATCGCTGACCCAATTCTGGGTTGCTTGCAACGTATAGCTGATATCGCGCCTCAGGTACATCCAATATTCCTGTCCTTTAAGTTTCTCAGGGCAGATTCACGCGCCGTTACTCGAAATGCGTCACGTCGCCTTGCGCCAGCCCCCCCTCTCAGGGGAAGCGCTGCAAGAAAGATGAACGAAAATGATGCCAAGCCCGCGGCAGATGCAGCCTAACGGAACATTGGTGTCGGGGTCGGTCCCAAGCGCATTGCCGCCGCGCTATACGCGCGACGTGGACGGATTGAGTTCCCCCGGCATATTGGCCGAGGTGCCCCGCGTCGTCGCCAGTAATTGCCCACGCCTGGGAAAACCAAACACTCACTGCAACTCTCGGGCGCGCCCGGCGCCATTCCCGGTCTCGACTGACTCGTAATTGCGCAGCATCATTTCCGCGACACTGAAGGTGTGGCGCCCTTCCAGCGAAGTCAGGCGCGCGTCGACGTCGGGATAGATAAAGAAGGGAAGCGAAATTCGGTCGGTCAGACCATTGTGCGCGACCTGATGCGGCGTACTCTTGAAGCGGTCGTCGCTCAAAGCCTGAAGCATATCGCCCAAATTGACTACGAGACTGTCGGGCAGGCTCGGCACCGGCATCCAGCGCCCGCGCAACCACACCTGCAACGACCGGGTGGGGAGTTCCTCCTGCAGCAGCAGCGTGAAAAAGCCACCATCGGTGTGCTTAGCGCACGTGCCGCCGCGAGCTGGATACCGGATTACGCGTTGCTCGAGCGTCGGCGGGCTGAAATACCGTTGGAACCAGCCCTGTTCCAAACCGATCACGTCGGCAAGCGCGGTTCCGAGCTGCGGGACGACCTCGCGGAGCACGGTAGCCTGCAAGGCAAGCAGGCTTCGCGCGAAACCAGGAGCCAAAGCCTCATCCGGAAACAGTGTGCTCCCCGCAAACGGACGCCGATCGCCTTCGTTGTCGATTCCGAGATCGAACACTTCCTTTGGATCGCGGCCGGCCTCAGGATGCAGGATTTCGCCGTACAGCGGACTGTATCCACGTGCGATAGTGGGGCGCACGTTTTGTGCGGCGTGACCGAAGCGTTCCTTTGTAGCCAGTGGCAACGCGAAGAACCGCCGGGACGCGTCGATGGCATCCGCGATCTGTTCCTTCGGGATTCCGTGCTCGATAAGGTAGAAGAACCCGTACACCTCGCATGCATTGCGCAAGCGCTGTTGCTCTTGATGTCGCGTCGCATCGGCAGACAGTTTCGCCAATGAGATTTGCGGTAGCGTGGTCATAGTCATCCTCCGTCTGTATCGGCGCCCCCTGCTGGGCTCCTGGAAAATCTCGCAACTCAGTTTCTGCCTAAGTAAAATAAAAGAATGATGCCCCTGATCCAGTTAACTCGTGGGATCAATACCACGTTATTGGGGGACCACTCAAGAACTTATACGTTAAAAATATAATACAAATTCGTTCTGATGTTTTAAACAACATCAATATTATAGGTGATTTCGCCTACTTTGACCTCCTGGGTGGCGCTAAGTTCTTTCCTGGTATGCGAAGCTTATTGCCGTCATGGACTTCTGTTTCAAGAGCCAACCGGACAGGAACTGACGTTTGAGTTTTCCCGCCGTAAGACAGACTGGCAATTGCTCGCGAGGTATTCGGCCTCTCCTCTGCGGGGCGACCAGGAATCAGGCCAGCTTTCACTCAATCGGAGCGACCTTTCGAGAAATCTTTCAAAAACTGAGAATCTAAGATTGTTTCATTATTATATTGAGCCGTCTTTAAAGTGTGTCGATGGTGCCTTCCACCCAAGCCGTCAGCCGCGGATAGCGAGGTCAAGTCACGCGGGGAGATCGGTCTTGGCACGGCGAGATCGATAGTGCTTTCGACGGGAGGTGGCGCGCCATGATGCATGAGAATATTCCGGCCCAATCTCTACCGTGCTGACTTACCAGGGCAGACGCTTTACGCACGCGACGGGGCCGGAGGCGAGGGATCCAAGGCGTTCATCTCAGTGGGATGGTCAATGGCTTTTCAACCGGTCAAAGCTATGACGCCGCAGTCGTCGCGCTTCGCAAGAAAGAATTCGTGCGACGATCCCATGTTTCTTTCCCTGCTTCGGAGGCCGGCCCCTTGCAAGCAACGATGTCCTCGTTGGAACTCACGCCACGAGTGATCTTCTTTCTACATCAATTAGGATGGACTCTAATTGCAGATAGAGGAAATAACCCGTGGCAAGTCCCCCGTGACGAAGGATGTTCACGCTTTAACTGCCGGCTAAATCCGGTCGGTCGCTGCGACATTCCTATTTCAGGTCCACCAGAGAACAAGATCAGGCCGGGCAAATCCGAAAAAGCAATTCAGCACCAGGCGACGCTTTCCGTCGCCTGATTGACCGGTAACCCCGTGAACGAAGCCGCCATCGATTAGGGCGATATCCCCGGCCTTGAGCTGGAACTCGCGGCACGGGACGGCCTCAAGATAGGCTGCCGAATAGGGATATCCAGTGGTCTCCACACCCTGCGACTTTCGGTCCGCAACTGTCGGCTTATGGCTCCAGAGCCTCAGATTGCCCCCGTTCTCGGGCATGCTGGGATAGAGGTTGAGCGCTGCGACCGTATTGTGCGCCACCGCAGAAAGCTCGTAATCATCGCCAGCACGTAAGACTTGAGCGACATCGTCGTGGGGATCCAAGGAAAACGTGCCACTGCCTGACCAACTGAGAGCGCGACAAACATTGGCCTGGCCGTGTTCGGAACGGGCCAGCCGCAATTCGATGCCCTGGTTGTGAAGCTCTCGCTTCAACGCCCCGAATACTGCTCGAACCGGGTCAACCAAATTCTTAAAAAGGGCATCGACGTACGGCCGCGCGTTTTCGGCGTCTGCGAAATATGTGGCTGCATCCTTCTTGTAGTGAGATGCGCCGACATATTGTCCGGGCACACCATCTTTACGCTCTCTGAGACCGGAGCTTCCAATAAAGTTCGTAGTGATCTCCTCGGCTACTTCGGTGCTGAAAGCTTGCTTGATGTGCAGAGCGGTGAGCTCACCTTTCAGGACCGAGATGATCTCCGCCGTGTTGATCGACCCGGTCCGTTCTTTGATCGAAACCGGCGAGATGGCTGGCACTTGAGATATCTGACTAGGCATTGTCTTGCTCCTGTAGTGCGTGTTCAAGGATGGTGATGCCACGATCGAGTTCGGCATCGGTGATGGTTATCGGCGGGAGGACTTTGATAACGTCGCGATTTGGCCCCGAGGATTCGATAAGAAGGCCATTTTCGAATGCGACATCGTGCACGCGGCCGACAACTGCCGGTGAACGGCATTTCAGGCCGGCCATCAGACCGCGGCCGCGCTTCTGTTCGATGTATCTTGGAAATTTCGCAACCAGGCGATCGAGGTGCGTTTGCAGCCTGACGGCTGTCCGCTCGACACCTGCAGTAAATTTCCTATCCGACCACATCTTGCACATGGCTCCTGCCGTCACGAAGGCGAAATTGTTGCCTCTGAAGGTCCCGCTATGTTCTCCGGGCTTCCATATGTCCAAGTCGGGTCGAATCAGAACGATGGACAACGGACTACCTGAACCGCTTAGGGACTTGGAAAGACACACAATATCCGGTTCGATTTTCGCGGACTCGAATGAGAAGAAATCGCCAGTTCGGCCCGCACCCGCCTGAATATCGTCGACGATAAAAACAATGCCGTGCGTACGGCAAATGCGCTGAATTTCCGTGAGCCAAGCTGCGGATGCGGCGTTCATGCCGCCTTCGGCCTGGATGGTCTCCAGAATGATTGCGGCAGGCTTTTCTATGCCGCTCCCCGGGTCGCTCAAAACGCTGTCGATGTAACTGGCGGAATCGAAAGCTTGGCTCGGATAGCCGTCATAGGGAACACGGATCACATCGTGGCGAGCGACGCCTCCCAGTTCCCTGGTTGAGGCCGAGCCCGACACCGCTAGAGAGCCGAGCGACATGCCGTGGAACGCATTCGTAAAGGCCATGACGCTCGAGCGGCCGGTGTATTTTCGCGCCAGCGCCAGCGCCGCTTCGTTGGCGTTCGTGCCGGTCGGCCCGGGAAACTGAATCTTGTACGAAAGGCCTCTGGGTTTCAGGATCCAATCGACGAACCCTTCAATGAAGTCACGCTTTGCCGCCGTATGCATATCAAGCGACAGAAGAATGTTCTCACCGACGAGATATTCAATCGCTGGCGCCATAATATCCGGATTGTTGTGCCCGTAGTTGAGTGCGCCGGAACCCACCAGGAAATCGATAAAGGGCTTACCCGTCTCGTCCCAGATCGTCGCCCCAAGGGCCTTCGTAAAGACGGTGGGGAACGCCCGGCAATAACGACGAACGTTAGATTCATGAGCCGTGAAAGCGTCGGTGTCCATATCAAGTCCTCTGCACATAGTCTTTCAAAGAAGAGAGCTGTTTAATGGCTAGTGGTTTGCGGCAGATGTTCGTCGCTTAACGTTGAAGCAGAATGCCGGAGGCAGCTTTGTTTGGTCTGGGTTTGGTCTGGTGATGCCGGCATCCTCATCAAATATTGTTGGGTTGCGTTGCCCTCCATTCGGATGCTTTCGAATGTGCTGCAACAGGATGGCTTCTAAAGCTTCCGCGAAAGCATCGCTACTATGGCATCAGGTAGTTGACGTACCCACCCTTCGCTGCCCATAGCGCTCCGGACAAATGAATGAGTCCAAGGAGATCAGCAGGGTCGCGTCGCCAGAGGTTGTGTCGCTCGGCGGTAGCGAAGCCGCTCGCGAGCGCGCTCCTCAATAGCGCCGTAGCGAGCGAGCGGCTTCGCGGCGGTCATCAATATTCGCCGTTCAACCTCGGGCTGCGGACACCAACCTGATTCAAGAAACTATTTGATGACCGATGACACAGCGAAAGCCACGCTCTCTTTGAGAAGAATGCGGATTCCGATCTCTTGCGCGATGACTGGCCCGAGCCGCCGGATCAAGAGGGCGGGGCCGCCGTGGACCCCCTTGACGGAAAGCCCGTTCGTAGGCCAGGCGGAAGCAACCGGGAGACGCGCTGGCGAAGGGCCGCATCGGTTTCGAGAACGTCCACTACCGCGACGGCAACCATCCCCGGCCGCAGCTGGGCTGCTGCCTTCAGGCGAGTCGAAAAGGAGATCGTCCGGGAGGGTGAAGGCGTTGACGAGGTGAGCCGTGAGTAAGCAATCAAGCTCTGATCGGGATCGACTAACACTGTTTCCATCCGACCGATGGTTGACCTGTGATCGGCGTTACCTCAAGCTAGGCAGGCCGACAAGCTCGGTTGGAAGGCGAAGACCTTTCGATGAGCTCGTCTCCGAAATGCTCGAGGCCCACTGCCGCGCCTACAGGAACATACTGGCGTAACGTGAAAACACGATGGCGTCGCGGGCAGGTGCATCTGTCGTGGGGCCATCCGCACTGCCAGGCACGCCCTCTCGGCCGGCATGCACTCAGGTCCGGTCGTTTGGGTCGGCGAATTCACACATCCTGCAAAGCAGAAAACCATCTGCTCCATTCATGCGGTCGACGATTTCGCGAAAAACTGGCTTTTCAAACAGAGCGGAGTAACCCTCATATAGAAGGTTGCCCAATACGTGACGCCGTTCAAAATCCATAGAGCACAGGGTAACGTCGCCGTTTGGAAGAAGAACATTCCGATACTGTCGTGCGTCCACGCAGGTTAGGGCTCCGACCACTGGCTGACGTGGTGCAACGATCTTAGGGTCGACGCTTCCACCCCTACTGCTCACCGGCCGCGCTTTTATCAGGGCTTCGGTAGGAATAATGTCGGCTATATCTGGGTGGGGCTCGCCCAAGGCCACGAATCGGATCAAGGGGATGTCCGCGTCGACGAGTTGACGAACCAGATCGCGATACTTGTCTCCGACCAGGCGGCTGTTCATGTAGGTGCCGTCATCGAAAACATGGACCACGAATACGCCCAAGCGCAAGGCTTGCAATCGCTGCAGGTCCTGCCCGTTCATTCCCACCAGCGTCGTAAAAATCCTGATGCCATGGCCTTTGGCGAAGGCGTGCTCCACCATTTCGGTACAGTCCGGATTGAGCCAAGGTTCGGAGTATCCCGCAAAACCAATGTCGACGGAAGTCGGTACGCGGGCCAGACACCGCTTGAAATCTTCAAGATCCAGATGACTCGCATGAGACACTTTTCTTTGCCGGACCGCGAACTTGTCCTGGGGACAATATGAACATCCTACGACGCATCCCGTGGTCGTCGTTATCTCCAAAACCCTGCCGGCTGTGTTTGCTGAGCGAAGTTCCGGTAAAATCACTGGTGATTACTCCCATCTACTTCCTGCGAAGCGCCACGATGGTGTGCGTGTGCCTTTGGCTTTCTGATACCGCCTGCTGATCTACCGAGGCAACGCAGACATCTACCCTTTTTGGCAGCCTAAGCCGCCCGGTTCACCGATTTGCCGGGCCGACCCTTCACAAACTTCCAGCGCGTCGGACCAGAGACAGCATTGCATCTTTCGAGGCATCACTCGCTCCGGAGATGTAGCCTCAACCGTTGGTCGCTGGCCCGTCGCCGAGATGCGCGCGCAGCACCCTCGAACCCGCCGGAGAGAAGCTTTCTGGATGCCGTCGATCATCCTTCATCGAGCGAGTTCCGTGTTCTCATGCGGGTCAGCCCTCACACTATATTGCCGCACATCGACCAGCAAAGGCCGAGCTAGTGCGCCTGGCGCGCAGTTACTGCGAGATAGGCTTCGAAAAGCCCGACAGGGCTAAGACGCTCCGCTGTATTGAACCCGAAATGTTTTCTGACAGCTGTCAGATTTTGGACACACATCACTCATCGTCAGTCGCTTAATACGGATGGTAATTTCTTCCAGGAATCGGTGACATTGAACACCACCCTGTCATGACCGCCCAATCTCAGCGAAGCGAACTCAGCATCGCCACCAGGACCAAGCCTGAAGATAAATCCGCCGTAGCAGCGTCAACGACATTTTGCTTTCGAAGCCGGATGGATTGCACGAGGTGATTCGCGCCGTGATGCAGGAGGTGCTCGAGGCCGAGATGGACGAGGCGCTGGGTGCTTCGAAGAGCGAGCGCACGCCGGAGCGTCTCGGCTATCACGCGCGCTACTACGGGCGGAGAACTAGCTGCGCACCTACGGCGGTTGGATAATCCCAAGGTTCAAAGCTTTTACAACAGCTACCGTTCTGCTGGTCGCATCCAACTTCCGCATTACATTTTTTAAATGGAAATCTATCGTATTTCGTGATCTGCCTAAAATAGTTCCTATTTCCCAAGATGATTTTCCTTGTGACACCAAATCAATGCACTCTATTTCTCTCGGAGACAGGTTATGAGCTCGTTCCGACGCAGTCGTAGTGTCGAACTTCGTAACCATCCGATGAAACCGCAGCGCGGCCATTTGCAGGTAGGTGATCGCTCTATTCTGCAATTCGCAGTCCGAGGATTGAGCAAAACTCACAAACCTAAAGCTGCCACCAGGGCCATGTAATGGGACGGTAACGCCTGACCTCAAGCCGAATGTTGCTGCTTCGTCCAAGACGCGGCGTCCATCTTCAGTTATGTTTTCATCAGTATACACCTCGCTCCATCGAAAGGGTCCCGCCTCCTTTCGACCTTTCTTGATGAGGGGGTCTATTTTGGCATAGCCCATTCTCGAGTAGCGCTCCTGCCATTCAGCAGGATAATTCCACATCACCACAGAACCCTCTCGGTTCGGCTTGAAAGCCCTCTCTGATGCGAGCGGCCCATAGGCAATCCACGGGCAATCGAAATTCAGCGCAAACGCAGACAACAGTTCGAACAACTGTTCGGATTGAGCGACATCATCAGTCATCTTGAGGAATAGGTCTAACTCCACCGCAATCCGCCGGAGTTCCATGATGTCTCCTTCATTGCGTTCTCATTGGTGCACAGTTTGCTCCAACCCAGCCTCGCAACATCCGAAGTCAACGGGACTCGAGCCGGAGTTCCTTCCGCCACCTGGAGTACCCTCAAGAGTCGTGCCAGCTTGCGAGCGAAGCTTCTCCTTCAGGTCGTCAATCGACGGGGGAGGTACCCAGGAGGCGAACCGACAGCACTGTGTCGGGGAGCGCACAATCCGACAGTCGAGCATTCGATTGACGGAATATGGGCAGGAAAGTATTCGCGGCGCGCTTTTGAAATCAGCACCTAAGTGCCGGGCCTGAGAAAGCTGCATTGCAACTGTACTTATTTGATCGAGGCAAGAACAAGCTCAAAATTCAATCGATACATCGACCTTCTTTTCCAATCTCCCGAGTTGAGCAGCCGTAGCAATCGTATCGACTGGATGGCGGCTGACTTTCTCCAGGCTCGGTAACCTGCTGAATTTGTCCTTCGGATGTTCCCGCTCAGTTGGCACGACTTTTGAACTCACCGTCGTGAGGCGGCAAGAGCTGCCCGCCAAAATTGATGCTGTTATGGGGGAGGTCGAAATTCCAGTTTTGTCTTTTATCGTCTTTGGGACCGAGCGTGTTGATGCGCCCGCTTGGAAACTATGAGACGTTTCCCCGTCCATGGGCGCGGCGCCACTTGTCGCGACGTTTTCGCCTTCACTGTTCGCCTCTGGAACAGGCAGCCGGCCCGGCTCGCGATCATCATGACCGCGATGCTCGCCTCCACGCTGGCTGACGTGTTGATGCCGCTCTATTCTGGCCGACTCATCGACGCTGTTTCTCGTGCTGCTAATGCGGCAGCACCAGCTTCGGATTCAGCTGTTGCAGCATTCTCTGTACCGATTGCATTGGCACTCGGTGGCATTGCCATGCGCCACGTCGCCTTCATTGGCCTGAGCGACCTGGTGTTGAAAATGATTTCCGACGTCGCGACCGAAGCGTTCCATCATGTGCAGCGCTTTTCGACAGACTGGCATGCAAACAGCTTCGCCGGCTCGACAGTGCGCAAGATAACGCGCGGCATGTGGGCGCTCGACCTCCTCAACAGCACGATACTCGTCACGCTGCTCCCGTCGTTTGTCATCTTGATCGGCTCGACGGTGCTGCTCGGCTGGCACTGGCCGGTCATGGGCGTGATCTTTGCTTGCGGCTCTCTCGTCTACCTTGCGTTTTCGATTTCGCTGTCGCTCGGCTATGTCGCGCCAGCGGCGAGCCTTGCCAACCGATGGGACACAAGGCTCAGCGGCGCGCTTGCGGACGCGGTCAGTTGCAACGCTGTGGTCAAGGGCTTCGGCGCAGAGGTTCGCGAAGACGAGCGGCTTGCAAATATCATGACGAAATGGCGGCACCGCGCGCGCCGGAGCTGGGTGCGCGGAACGATCATCGGCTCAACCCAAGGCGTAACTTTGGTTGCGCTCAGGGTGGCGGTGGTCGGATATGCCCTGCTTCTGTGGTCGCATGGACAGGCAACGCCGGGCGAGATAGCATATGTTCTCACGTCCTTCATCGTCCTGCAGGGCTATCTGCGTGATGCCGGCATGCATGTCCGCAACGTGCAGCACTCGGTTAATGATATGGAAGAACTGGTGGCCATCCACAATCAGCAGGTGGATGTTGCCGATCGTCCAGAGGCCAAGCCGATCCGGATCACGAACGGCCGTATCGATTTCGAGAACGTCCACTTCCGCTACGCCAACCATCCCCTGCCGCTCTATAGCGAATGTTCGCTGTCGATTGAAGCTGGCGAAAGGGTTGGGTTGGTTGGACCCTCCGGTTCCGGCAAGACAACATTCGTGAAGCTGATCCAGAGACTCTACGACCTGAGCGGCGGCCGGATCCTGATAGACGGTCAGGACGTCTCGGAGGTGACCCAAGAGTCCCTTCGTTCGCAGATCGCGATCGTGCAGCAGGAGCCGATCCTGTTTCACAGGTCGCTTGCCGAGAACATCGCCTATGGCCGGCCTGGCGCGAGCCAGGCCGAGATCGAGCAAGCGGCACGACTGGCAAGTGCCCACGAATTCATCGCGCCCCTGCCGAAGGGCTATGGGACATTGGTCGGCGAAAGGGGTTTGAAGCTCTCCGGCGGCGAGCGCCAGCGCGTGGCGATCGCGCGCGCCTTCCTCGCGAACGCGCCGATCCTTATTCTGGACGAGGCCACATCGAGCCTCGATTCGGAATCCGAGGTGCTCATTCAACAAGCGGTGGATCGGTTGATGGTGGGCCGAACCACACTCGTCATCGCACACCGGCTGTCGACGGTCCGCTCGCTCGATCGGCTGCTCGTCTTCGACCGTGGCCGCATCATGGAGGACGGCGATCATGCCGCCCTGATCAATCTCGATGGTGGCATTTACCGCCGCCTCTTCGAACGGCAGGCGTTGGAACTCGCGAAGGGCCTGGCCTGATCGCTAAACCGGCTTGCGCGATGCGCCGAGCCGTTGCCGGAGAGGGGTGTGGCAGTGACGAGCGGCGGGCGTTAGGCGGCAAAACCAGCACGGCCGGAACTGTCCGCCAAACGGGCGAGCGGGAATGCACCACGTCTAAGCTTCGGCGAATGCGCGCAGTTACACGCGGGCACCGAATTGTCGCGCCTAACGGCGCACGCACCAAAAGGGCGGGAATGTCGACGGCCCGGGAAGAGTGCGGCCCTCGCCGTTACCCACATTTCGCCAAAGGAAGCGAAGTCAACGCACATTGAGAGGGCGGTGCTTCCCGGCCGGCCGGGATCCCTGTCGCTGGCCCAACCTACCGCACGCTGGCCACGTCAACGGTTCAAAGTCCCTTCGGTTCGCAAAGTCGTCCCCTTGGAGACCCGGAAGCGCAGGAGCTCCGACCGCAGTCTTCGCTCAACTCTGGCCATCTGCTCCGGGATTGGATTCCGTTCCCTTGCTAGCACAGTGGCAGCTGAGCACGAACTCGCCGGCCCCGTGTCTTTCGATTACGGCCAACGGGCTTAGGAAGAGATTGGATTCGCCGGCCCTCTGCGGAGCGAATGAACAGTTCTACAGATCATCGACGTCCGCGAAAAAGAGCACGCAGCCGAAATAGCAGGCCTGAAGCAGCAGCGAACAGGCCAGCGTCGTGACGACTGCCACACGGATCGAATCCAAAGCGAAGTAAACCATCGACGCATTGCTGCACAGGACCAGCCCCACGAGCCGACAAAAAGATGAAGTGCAACGCCGTTCTCCTGGTTTTCGCCAGATCATGTTGCGAGCTCGTCGGCCGCAACATGCGTCTGGCAGTTCTTGGGGCAGACGCGGCCGCAGGCTCCGCAGCCTATGCAGCGGCCGGCATCATCGACAACCATGATCAT
>NZ_RZSU01000021.1:12943-80751 GCF_003997585.1 Mesorhizobium sp. M5C.F.Cr.IN.023.01.1.1
CCTGGTTTTCGCCAGATCATGTTGCGAGCTCGTCGGCCGCAACATGCGTCTGGCAGTTCTTGGGGCAGACGCGGCCGCAGGCTCCGCAGCCTATGCAGCGGCCGGCATCATCGACAACCATGATCATGCGATTGAGCTTGCCGTCGAAATCGTCGTCCTCGTCATCGCAGGGGCCGAGGATTTCACCCGCATCATCAACGCCGTGAAGATGCATGACATCGCGCGAGCAGACCTTGAAACAACGGCAGCAGCCGATGCAGGTCTTGCTATCGATGGAGGTCAGGTACGACGGCATCCAAATGGAGCCGTCACGGGTGGTGAATGTGCGCATCATCCTAAATTCTTCATTGAAGCGAGTTCTCTCTTGGCAACATCCAACTCGGCATAAACGGCTTGGGTTTTCTCGGCGACTTCCTGTATGTCGGCCCACTTGCCCGGCAGACCCTCGACAAGGTCCTGCAATGCCATCTTGGCAATAGCTGCACGCAACTGGAGCTTTCGGACTTTCTTCATCATCTTATCTAGGTCTGACATAGATCCTTCCTGGAACCATGGTTTCTTGATGCGCTCCATCTCGGGCTAGGCTTCAATGGCTGCAGTCGCATCGTCGACCAGTTTCGTACCGGCCTCAGCAAGTTTGTGGAAAGTCTCGAAGCCGAACCGGTGGACGTCTCGACAGAACGCCCAACCGCTGGAAGCCCGCAGGGGCTTCATTCCAATTATTGGCGACGTCGACACGCCGGAGCGCTCCTCGATCGCAAGCGCTACGGCGGTGTAAACATGTCGAGCCTCCACAGCGCGTCAGGATCGGGATCGCCGCCAAAGGGTACCGCACGTTGCTGTTGCTTGGTGATGATGAACTCGGCCAGCAGCTCGGCATCCGAATGGCCTTCCCATAAGCCGAAGGAATCCTGAGTACGAATGAGCCGCAGGAGGCATTTGACGAACGGGGAAGCAAGGGCCTCGTCGTCATTGTTGACAGCAGGGCCAACCGGAGGAATTTCGTTGTTCGTCATTTCAGTCTTCGTCTTCGAGGTACGATTTCCTTTTCCTGCGATGCCCACTCCGGGTCCGCTTGCGTGGCCGACGAATGGCTTGGGCGGGCCAACCCCAAGAGTGCCCCGTGGCCGACCTCGACATGTCCACGAGTGCGAGACCTGCGGCGCGAATTCGCGGCGCACATCGTCTGCGCCGCGATCCGACCGGTGGTCAACGCAATTGAAATCCAACCTTCCGCAAGCCGCCGCCCTGCTGCATCGACATACTTGCTGCGAAGAGAGCTTCGATGGGCGGATTGGCCAGTGTTCAATTCCAATTGTCAGTCCCTTCGCGATTCTTGCTCAGGAAGTGACTTCGTTTTGAGTTTCGGGTGCCTTCTTTTGCGGAGCCACACAAAGATCCGCGTGACAGGCAGGCTCACCCGTGTAGTTGGCCAGTGCTTCGAGCAATGGGGTAAGATAGTACTGTTTGGTGTGGTCCGGAATTGGCCCCAGCCGGTCCACCGATTTCAGTGCCACCTCGATCAACTCGATTGCGCGATCTTTGTTGCCGCTCTCGTAATAATACTGAGCTACCGGGAGGTACCGGAGGTATTTAAACGGGCCATCGCCGTTCGGGGGATTGAGTGCCAGTATCTGTTCCGAGAGCTCGTTGCCCATCGCAAAGCGCTCCGCGCGCGGAAGATGGGAATTGTCCATCGTGGGATCGAAGAGTTGGTTGAGGGCCAAGGCCATCCACGACACCGCGTCGGACGTTTTGTCGATCGCGTCCTCGACCAATTCTCGCATGACCGGCATGCCGGTCTTGATGTCGCGCAGCTTGTGAAGCAGAAGATCCGCATGAATCTGCCGGAACTCACAAGAGTCTGGCATCAAGGCGAGGCCTTCTTCGATGGCCAAGAGCGCCGCCGTCCAATCCTCGGCCTGCATCGCCGGCTCAAGTTTGGCGTATATCGGCCCGGTAAGCGACATTTCGCGCGCTGCAAGTTGGTTATGCGCGATGCGCTTTGCATCGGCGGCTTTCGCTTCATAGCTGCTGCGCCAGCTGCCGTTAAGGACTTTCGGCAAAACGTCATCGAGTTCCGCCGGGTGGCCGATAAAAGCGATGTGGCCGTCGCGGTCGACCACGAACGAGGTGGGAATCCCAATCGAAGAGCTGGGATCCATCCAGAGCTTGTTCATTTCGCCAATGTAATCGAACCCGATACGATAATTCAGATTCGGGAACTCCTCGGTCAGCCAGGCATCCACGTTGGTCCGCGCCTCGTCTGCGGTAGGACCCTGTTCGCAGGCGGCAACTCCGACCGCCTCAAATCCGCTGCCTTCATATTTCTCCTGCAGTTCGATCAAATGGGGCATGGCGTCGACACATGGTCCGCACCAAGTCGCCCAAAACTCAACGAGGTAGACCTTGCCGGGCCGAAAGTTCGTGAGGGGCTCGCCACGCAGCCAGTTCTCCACTTTGATCGCAGGAGCCGGGGACCCCATACGCAGTTCCATCTTGGTGTCCAAAGTCATTCCACACCTTTCGTCTCTTTTGTCGCGGAATATTTTCCAGTCAAAATCGGACACGGTCTCGAGGGCATCGCTCCCTCTGGCTTGCTTCAGCGAAGCTCTCACCGTGTTGCCGCACATCAAGCTGCAACGGAGGTGCCAATTCCCTCAGCTCCGGTAAGCGGCGGGAAATGCTTTGAAATTCTCCACGAGGCCAAATGCGGCCGATTGTCGTGAACCCGACATGTCTTCTGCCGCTGTCGGGTTTCGCCCTATCACTCTTGAGAGCTTGGACGGCTCGCCTGTGATTAGACTGGCCTCGGCCCTCGAGCAGTGGCAGTTTGGCGCCAGTTCGAAAGCGCGAACTCGCCGGCTTGGTCCTCGTGCCGCCACCGCCGCGTGTGGATTCTTGCCCCGGAGTCAAAATTCGCCTCGCGGTTGCCAACGGCGGCATGCGCTCAATGCGCGTGGCGTTGAGCACCGACAGCACGTAATGGTACCAATTAGTGGATGCCCGTCGCTGCCTCCACTTCTCCAGCCAAGCGCTCGAACGACGCTACCTACCCACGTTCGAGCGCGACCGCGGAATCGCAGACTGCCGAACGTCAGCCGTTGCGAAAGGTGTAGCCGTACCCGTTGATCGCCGGTGCGCCGCCTAGATGTGCGTAGAGGACCCTCGATCCCTGTGGAAAGAAGCCCCTCTGGACGAGGTCGATCATCCCTTGCATCGATTTGCCCTCGTAAACGGGGTCCGTAATCATGCCCTCGAGCCGCGCGCACAAACGGATTGCCTCTTTGGTTTCCTCCGATGGAACGCCATAACCCGGGTACGCGTAGTCCATGAACAACACCACGTCTGCCTCGACAATTTCCGCTCCGAGGTGGACGAGCTTCGCTGTATTTTGGGCGATGCCAAGCACCTGCGCCTTGGTCTTGGCGGGCATGGCGGAGGCATCGATACCGATCACGTTGCGCTGTCGACCATCCTTGGCGAACCCGACGAGCATGCCGCCGTGGGTTGAACCAGTCACCGTACAGACGACGATATAGTCGAAGGCAAACCCAAGCTGCTCTTCCTGGGCACGCACCTCCTCAGCGAACCCCACATAGCCCAGGCCGCCGTATTTGTGGACAGAGGCGCCGGCAGGTATCGCATATGGCCTGCCGCCCCTTGCCTTGACTTCATAAAGTGCCTTTTCCCAGCTGCGGCGGATGCCGATGTCAAAGCCCTCGTCAACCAGGCGCACCTCTGCCCCCATGATGCGGCTCAAGAGGATATTGCCGACCCGGTCGTAGACAGCATCATCATGTGGGACCCAGCTCTCCTGGACCAGGAGGCATTTCATGCCGATCTTGGCGGCGACCGCAGCGACCATGCGCGTATGGTTGGACTGCACGCCACCGATTGTGACGAGCGTATCGGCATCTGACGCGATCGCGTCGGGCACAATGTATTCGAGCTTGCGCAGCTTGTTTCCGCCGAACGCGAGACCGGAGTTGCAGTCCTCGCGTTTGACGTAGATTTCCACCTTGTCGCCCAGATGCTTGCCGAGGCGGTCGAGCCTCTCGATCGGCGTGGGTCCAAAGGTGAGCGGATAACGTTCGAATTTTTCCAGCATGCTATCTCCAGCAAAAAAGTACCTGAACCTGCTACGCACCGGTCAGCCCAGGGGTATGGTCGCGTGTTAGCCGAACACAGATTCCCTATACGATCAGCTCAGTCATCAGAGGGTGACCAAAATTGGTGTGGGTCTGAGCACTGATCCTGTCATCCGCGCATCAAAGCAGCAGCACATGCTGGGCATTCGACCAAGCCGGGACACAGCTGAAAATTGCATTCCGCAGTTGATCAGAGTCAGACGACTGGTACCCGAGCTTTCCTGTAACCATCGGCATGCTGGCCCCTGTGGCGAGTTCCACGAGCGCGGCTAGAGGACTGCCAGATCAGAAAGAGCACGCGGCCGAAGTAGCCGGCCTGAAGCAGCAGCGAACAGGCCAGCGTCGTGACGACTGCCACACGGAGCGAATCCAAAGCGAAGTAAACCATCGACGCATTGCTGCACAGGACCAGCCCCACGAGCCGACAAAAAGATGAAGTGCACGCCGCTCCCCTGGTTTTCGCCAGATCATGTTGCGAGCTCGTCGGCCGGAACATGCGTCTGGCAGTTCTTGGGGCAGACGCGGCCGCAGGCTCCGCAGCCTATGCAGCGGCCGGCATCATCGACAACCATGATCATGCGATTGAGCTTGCCGTCGAAATCGTCGTCCTCGTCATCGCAGGGGCGAGGATTTCACCCGCATCATCAACGCCGTGAAGATGCATGACATCGCGCGAGCAGACCTTGAAACAACGGCAGCAGCCGATGCAGATTTGCTATCGATGGAGGTCAGGTACGGCGGCATCCAAATGGAGCCGTCACGGGTGGTGAATGTGCGCATCATCCTAAATTCTTCATTGAAGCGAGTTCTCTCTTGGCAACATCCAACTCGGCATAAACGGCTTGGGTTTTCTCGGCGACTTCCTGTATGTCGGCCCACTTGCCCGGCAGACCCTCGACGAGGTCCTGCAATGCCATCTTGGCAATAGCTGCACGCAACTGGAGCTTTCAGACTTTTTTCCTCATCCTATCTAGGTTCTGACATAGATCCTTCCTGGAACAATGGTTTCTTGATGCGCTCCATCTCGGGCTAGGCTTCAATGGCTGCAGTCGCATCGTCGACCAGTTTCGTACCGGCCTCAGCAAGTTTGCGGAAAGTCTCGAAGCCGAACCGGTGGACGTCTCGACAGAACGCCCAACCGCCGGAAGCCCCCACGGGTTTCATTTCTATTGTCGGCGACGTCGACACGCCGGAGCGCTCCTCGATCGCAAGCGCTACGGCGGTGTAAAACATGTCGAGCCTCCACAGCGCGTCAGGATCGGGATCGCCGCCAAAGGGTACCGCACGTTGCTGTTGCTTGGTGATGATGAACTCGGCCAGCAGCTCGGCATCCGAATGGCCTTCCCATAAGCCGAAGGAATCCTGAGTACGAATGAGCCGCAGGAGGCATTTGACGAACGGGGAAGCAAGGGCCTCGTCGTCCCCGTGGACAGCAGGGCCAACCGGTTCATGAGGAATTTCGCTTTTCCCCAATTTCAGTACTCCTCTTGAAGGACGATCTCTTTTTCTGCGATGTGTGGTTCGGGCGCTTGCGTGGGCGGGGAATGGCTTGGGCGAGCCGATCCCACGCAACAGTGTCCCGTGGCCGACCTCGAGCACGTCCACCAATGCGAGACCTTTCACCGCGGCGCGAACGCCTGCGCCGCGGTTCGACCCGAGGTAAACGCAATGGAAATTCCACCTGCCGCAAGCCGCGCACTTTTGCGGCATCGACGTTATTGCTGCGAAGTGCGCCTGGGCGGGCGGATTTGCCGGTGTTCAATTCCAATTGTCATGCCCTTCGCGATCCTTGCTCAGGAAGTGACAGCGTTTTGAGTTTCGGAAGTCTTGTTTTGCGGAGCCACACAGAGACCCGCGTGACAGGCAGGCTCACCCGTGTAGTTGGCCAGGGCTTGGAGCAACGAGGTGAGGTAGCGCTGTTTGGTTTGGTCCGGCACTGGCTCCGAATGGTCCAGCGATTTGATTGCCACCTCGATCAACTCGATCGCCCGGTCCTTGTTGCCGCTCTCGTAATAATACTGAGCGACCGGAAAGTAACACCCGAATTTAAAGTCTCCATCGCCTTGCGGAGGATTAAGTTCCAGGATCTGTTCGGAGAGCTCCTTGCCCATCGCAAAGCGATCATCATGCGGAAGATGGGAGTTGTCGATCGTGGGATGGAAGAGTTGGTTCAGCGCCATCACCACCCAAGACATCGCTTCGAACTTTTTGTTGATCGCGTCCTCGACCAATTCGCGCATAAGCGGCAAGCCGGTTTTGATGTCGCGCAGCTTGTGAAGCAGAATATCCGCATGAACCCGCCGAAAATCAAAAGAGTCTGGCATCACGGCGAGGCCTTCTTCGATGGCCAATAGTGCCGCTGCCCAATCCTCGTCCTGCATCGCCGGCCCAAGTTTGGCGTATATCGGCTGACTCAGCGACGATTCGCGCACACGCGAGATTCGCTTTGCATCGACGGCTTTCGCTTCATAGCTGCTGCGCCAGCTGCCGTTAAGGACTTTCGGCAAAACGTCATCGAGAGGTGCCGGGTGGCCGATATAAGCGATGTGGCCGTCGCGGTCGACCACGAACGAGGTGGGAATCCCGAACGAAGAGCTGGGTTCCAGCCAGAGCTTTTTCATTTCGCCAGTGCAATCGAACGCTGTCCGATAATTCAGATTCGGGAACTTCTCGGTCAGCCAGGCATCCACGTTGGTCCGCGCTTCGTCCGCGGTTGCAGCCTTTTCGCAAGCTGCGACTCCGATAATCTCAAATCCGCTGTCTTTATATTTCTCCTGCAGTTCGATCAAATGGGGCATGGCGTGGACACATGGTCGGCACCAAGTCGCCCAAAATTCAACGAGGTAGACCTTGCCGGGCCGAAGGCTCGTGAGGGGCTCGCCACGCAGCCAGTTCTCCACTTTCAGCGCAGGAGCCGGGGACCCCATACGCAGTTCCATCTTGGTGTCCAAAGTCATTCCACACCTTTCGTCTCTTTTGTCGCGGAATATTTTCCAGTCAAAATCGGACACGGTCTCGAGGGCATTGCTCCCTCTCGCTTGCTTCAGCGGAGCTCTCACCGTGTTGCCGCACATCAAGCACGGCAAAGGGCATGCCAACCCTTCTTAGCTTCGGCAAGCGCCGGTACCGCCTTGAATAAGCGAGCCCTAACACGGCCAGCTGACGTTAACCTGAATGTCGGCTTTCGACGGCTCACCTTAGCGGCTGCCGTTTAGGAAGGTGAGAGTTTGGCTGGCCCGCTGGCGATAAGACCGGCTTCGGCGTCCTGGAGTAGTCGCACTTCGGCGATGGGGTCGAAAGTGCGGGAGAGGCTCGGTACCCTTGCAGCCACCGCCGCATGTGGCCCGGCGTCATAATTCGCGTCGCGGTTGCCAACGGCGGCGTTGGGCTCGATCCACGTGGCGTTGAGCCCGACAGCACGTAAAGCTGCATCGTGATTGAATGCCCTTTGCTGTTTCACGCCAAGCAGGAGTCGCGCGACGCTACCTTGCTCAAGCGCGAGCAGAGCGATCTGACGCCGTAGGAATATTGCTCGTCCCGCTTTTGCCGCCAGAGGCGGAAATCTTTCCTGAATGCCACCGCCGATCATCAATATCGACGAATCATATCCCGCTGCCCATTTGTTCGACTCCGAGGTCGGGCCAGCACTCCGTCAAGGGACGGTTGATGAACCCTAGATGCTCGGGATTGGCGCATGGCGCGCGCCGCAGAAGGCTGTCAAGGATGCGGCGCGCTCGCCAGGCCAGCAGCCCAAAGTTCGGATCAGCCAGCCCGCGCTGTCCAAGGCAGGCGTTCTGAACGAAAAGGCGTCGGTCTCGCGGTCCGTCCCAGTACACCGAAAAATCCTCGCCGATGGCGAGCTCATTGCCGATCTGTTCGAGGCGATCTGCGATCGGTTCTAGGAAACCCGGCAGCGGTTTCTCGTACCCGGTGGCCAGGATGACGATATCGGCGGTTACTTCTCCGATGTTGTCCAAGCCGCGTTGCAGCGTGAGCCTGTGCCCTGCTCCGGCATTGATGCAGCGCGACACGTTGCAACTTGGCCGCAATGTGATCTCGCATTGGTGTGGCTCGAGAAAGGCGTGGTGGTAGAGCGCCTGATAGACCGCGCGCAACTTGCTTTCTGAAATGCCCTCGGAGGCAAGCGCGAAACGCCGCAGGAACAGCTGTCGATGCACCTCGCTCATCGCAGCAAAACGATCCGAGAAGCATGGCGTGAACAGCCCGTTTGTGAACGCGTGGTCGTCGAAAGGCATCTCGCGCGTCAAGACCCATGTGATCGCCGCGGGCCGCCGTTCTTTCGGCCGGCCGACAAGGTGCAGTAGCAGCTCGGCTCCCGACTGTCCGCCGCCAACAACGCAGACATGCTTTTTTTGCACCTCAGGATTGATGTGGGCCAACTCAGATGAGTGGAACAGGTTGGGTCCAGTCCAGCCATGAAACTGAGGCGGAATTTGCGCCTGCTTGCCTATGTCGATGACGAGGTTTCTTGCATCAAGGACCGCGTTGTCCGTCCGCACGCGAAACTCGCCGTCAAAGCGGATTTCGCGAACGGCCTCGCCGCCACGGACAAGCGGATTCTTCTGGAACGCCCAGTTGAGATATTGGGCGAACTCGGCTCTAAGCACCCCGTGAAATTGCGCATTGAGGAAATTGTAAAGACGCCCGTTCTCGTGGAGGTAGTTTACGAATGTGTAGGCTGATCGCGGATTGACCAGAGTAACCAGATCCTGGAAGTGGCCGACCTGGAGCTCCGCGCAATCGAAAGCGCTGCCTGGATGTCCTCGGAAATCGACCTCCCGGTCCAGGAACAGTGCCCCTTGCGCAATCTCTTCCTGTATCTGACACGCAAGGCTCAAATTAGATGGTCCAGCACCCACACCAATACAAAAGAGGTCCACTTATCCTTACTCCTCTAGGAGTGTTTTCCAACTCAGCGGCATGTTGACGTCGATTGCCGGGCATTGAGCAATGCGAACCTCACAGGCATGCTTGAGCCGCGGTCCCGACTGAGAGGACAGCAAAAGCGTGTGCCGCCTTCCAGGTCTTGGGCTCAATGTCGGCGGCATCGACAGCGGCGCGGCGTGATCCGAACCCAAGAGCAGAAGGAAAGTGTGTGATGCTGTCGCGCGGCTCTTCCGGATCTTACGGCGGCTTCTAGCGCCGGCCTCCACCCCAGGAGTGGCTGTTTCCCTGCCACGACGGAAGCGGCTCTTTCTTTCGAGGGGCGTAACCATGGATAACGGCTCTTAATGCTTTCGGAGACTCCCATGCATGCGGCGTGCCGGATAAAGACCTGTCAAACCAACGAGTTCGCGCAGTTCCAGCTCGTCTGGAATCCGACATTGTCGCACGCCCGACGATCGGGCAGGGGAAGCTCCGCGGCAGCGGCCCTTGCACACCGCAGGCTGACAGGGACAGCCGCCGATTTGACGCGCGTCCGGGTACTGATAAGGGGCCTTCCAACAGGGTTCGCGCACGAGGCGGGGTCTCCTGGTACACCCGCCCTGTGGCTTGGCTGCGGTCTGCTGCAGCCGTTCGTCTTTACTGCCCGTTGCGGACGATCTCGCACGAGTTGGTTCACGAGAGCGTCGTGAAGCAGTCGAGGCGTCCGGTTTGGCTCTGACAAGCGTCGCAAGATGTTCGCGGATCCAGCCATGTCTCCGCAATCCGACCGGTAACCGACGACGACTTCGGACTGGTTGGCGGTCCTACGACCTGATCGGTGTTCCTACGGAGCTGATCAGCGAGCCAAAAACAGCGGCAATGTGGTCTTCCCAAAGCTCCAGCTCGGCGGACCGCCGAAAATCCGCTCACGCAGCCCACGGCTGCCATAAGCACCCATAACCATCATGTCAGCACAGATGTCGTTCGCGTGCTGGGTCAGCACTGTGCCCGCCGATTTGCCGGCGCTCTTAAGCAGGTCAACGGAGACCCGAGCACCGTGCCGAGTAAGATAGGCAGCGATGTCAGCTCCAGACTGCGCGCCTTTCCCGTTGTTTTGCGCCTTTGGATCGACCATAGCGACACAGACTTCCTTGGCAGCGGATAGGATACTAAGAGCTTCCCGAACCGCACGCGAGGCCTCTACACGCGAATCCCAGCCGACCAGCACGCGTCGAGGCGACAGCGTCGCCTTAACGCCCTTCGGCACGATGAGCACCGGCTTTCCGCTATCGAACAAGCAGCCGTTGACAACAGGAGGTCCGAGAGTCTCATCGTTGAGGAGGTCTCCTCCAACGATCGTCAGGTCAGCGCAGAGCGCCCGCTGTCGTGCCACTTCACCGAGGCTAGCCGGATCGCAATAGTCGGTGTCAACGTCACAGGAAAGCGACATAGCTTTCAGCCTTTTGAGGATATCCGCGGACCGTCTTTCCATTCTGGTCACGTCCTGTGAAAATTTCTCGATTTGCTGAAATCGATAGTTCGGTACTGCAATTGCCTGTGCACGTCCTGTATTCCATTCGGGGGGCGGAGACGACATCAAGAGCAATGGAGGCGGTATAATGAGTACCGATAGGTGCGCGCCGACCTCGGCACACAGTCCGGCAGCTGTTGTGAGGTCCTCATCAGAATGATCAGCACCCGTCACACTGAATATGCTTTTAAATTCCATTTGCCTGCTTCTCCTGGTCTTCGTTAGGAGCGCCTCAAAGCGGCAACACCGCTCTCAGGAGGAAGAGAGAGCGGCACCACGTTCGATCACCGATTTCAGTCGTCCGGCTTCTCGAGCGAGTAGCCGGCCGACCTGACGGTGCGAATGACGCTGCCGGGCAAGGCCGTTTTCAGCGCCCTCCTGATTCGGCTGATATGGACATCGACGGTGCGTGCACCGACATGAATGTTGGGCAGCCAGGCCGCCCCGATAAGCTCGTCCCGGCTGAAGACCTTGCCGGGGGCCTCAATCATAAGCCGCAGCACGTTGAAATCGATCCGTCCGAGATGGATGTCGTGGCCATTACCGCGAACCCGATGGGCATCGAGCTTCATCTCCAGGCCTCCACAACAAATCCAACTGTCGTTTTCAACCCCGTTCGGACCACGCTTGGTCAGCCCGAGCCTCGCCCGCAGGCAGTCGAGCAGCTTGGCCGGAGCCACCGGCCGCACAAAGCTCTCAACGCCTGCCTTCAAGAGATCGAGGTGCTGGTGCTCGGCGCCAGGCGCGATCAGGGCGATGATAGGCAGGTCGGTGGTGCGCGGTTCCCGCTTGAGGTGGGCGCAAATTGCGGACCCGTTTATGCTGGCTGGGTCGCAATCCAGCACTACGGCCTGAAGCTCCCGTTGTTCGGCCAAGGCCAGCGCAGCCTTCGCGCCGTCTGCCGTCTCACTGCTGAAACCGTCAACCTCCAGTATGTGGCTGTAGAGCAGATAGAACTCGGCATCTTGCGAGCAGATCAGGACCAGCGGCTTCTTCATCGGCGATACCCCAACAACCTGGTCGGCCTCGAGTCCCTGGATCGAGGGGACTGGCCAACATAGTTTCTCGGGTCCGTCATGATGGCCTTTCTCGAAAATCGCGCCCATCATGCCAGCGCCACGTGGGGAAAGGTTTCGATGACTGAAATCGCATCGTCGACCAGCTTCGTACCGGCCGTGGCGAGCTTCAGGAGCGTCTCGAAGCCAAACCGGTGGACATCGCGCAGCGTTTTGGACAAAACGACCAGCCGTCCGGTCGTGAAAAGCACCCGACCAAAACCCTCATGGCTCACCTGGATCATCGGCGATGCCATAAGGCCGCAGCGCTCCTCGATCGCAAGCCCGATGGCGGCGTAGTACTTGTCGAGCCTCCACAGCACGTCGGGATCGGGATCTCCGATGATTGGGATCCCTCGGCGCTGTTCCTTGGTAATGATGAAGTCGCCCAGCAGCTCAGCGTCCGCTTTGCGTTCCCACGAGCCATAGGAATCCTGAGAACGGATCAGCCGCACGAGGCATTTGACGAACGGGGTGCAAAGAGCCGCCTCGTCTTCGGCGACAGCTGGGGGGATTGCGGGGTCAGGCATTGGCGTCCTCCTCTTTTCAGTCCTCGTCCTCGAAGGACGGTTTCTTTTCGGCAATGCCCGCTCGCGCCAGCACCTTGCGCAGCCAAGGCGGAGGACACGTCCTGAGCATCATCTGCGTGCGCAAGAGCACCTGTGGGATCGATTGGGGCTCCGCCACTTTGATCGGGTGGATTTTTGCCGCGACAAGCTTGGCTGCCGAAGGGCCGCCAATTGCCAGACAAAACAGGATCTGACAGCCCTTGAGCGCATCCACCTTTGGCGTGATGCGATCATCGCGCTCGGCCCGATGCTCCCCGCTTTCATCGGACACGTCATCGAAGGCCACGGCTTCTACGAGATTCCATTCCTCGCGCGTCACGTCGTAGACAGCAAAGCGCCTGGCCGACCCGAAATGGGCGTTGAGGTCCTGCATGTCCTGAGTGGCGATCGCAACGCGCAATGCGCCCTTACGTCGTTCAGGCATCGGGGCGAAAACCTCACTACTGACCAGCGAGAGGCGGCGAACAGCGTTCATCGTGATATTTCTCGATTACGGAGTGGATCAAGCGCCTCAGGAGTGGGCGCGTGTTGGTTGGCCTGGAAGATGCTGGCGACCTCGAAGATCATGTCGCGGGTGCCCTGATAGAGAATTGCGAGCTTGTGCTGGCTGCCTAGTCGATCGAAGACCGGGAACCCGATGCGCATGAGCGGAATTCGGAGCCGCTCCGATGCTTGGCGCCCGTGCGAATGCGTGACAAGCAGGTCAGCACCGACGGCAAGACTTTCCAGATCGCCGAGATCGCCGATCTGAACCGAAACCGCCGGGACTTTCTCGAGAATTTTAGACCTGTCGGTCGTTGTGACGGCCGCGGCTATCTCGGAGCCGAGGCCAGCAAAGAAGGTCGCAAGTTGGAACAGCTGGTCTGGTTCGGCAGCGATGGCAATTTTCTTGCCGCCGAAATGGAAATGTCCGTCGAGCATCGCGTCCTGCAATTGCGCCCGGCGCCGGCGCACGCGGGCCGGTACCGCCGCGCCCGAAATCGCAGACAGCAGCGACACGAAGCGGTCCGTGTCCTGCAGCCCAGTCAGTGACTGGAACAACACGTAAGGCACGCCGGTCAACCCGTGCAGCGCTTTCGCCGGGCGGCGCATGTGCTCACCGATGGCGATGCATTGCATGGCCGTGCCCAACTCGCGAATGTCTTCGACGCTGGTGCCGCCGTATGTGGTCGCTACCCAGCGGTCAGGAACCGTACCGTCGAGCGAGCCTGAAATGTCGGGCAGAATAACCGGCTTGAGCCCAAAGCTTTCAACCATGTCACGCATATGCTCGATGTCGGCGACAGTGAGGTTGCATCCGGGCAGGATCGCGATCTTCTTCGGCTGCCGCGCACGTTCGCCCGAGCCTGTAATCCCTTTGATCATTGCGGTGACTGCCTTGGCCCAGCCCTCTTCGATCGCGCCGTCAAAATCCGGCGTGTTGGCCAGCACGACCTCCGTACCCGCAAGCTCTTGCGTGTGCTTCAGCTTGATGTTCGCAATATCACTCGCGCAATCTTCGCCACGCGTCTCCACCAGCGCGGTCGTGCACACCCCGATCAGCTTTGGCTTCGTGCGGTTCTTGAGGTTGAGGATGGCTTCTTCAAGATGGTCGGCAGCGCCGAGGATGGTCGCCACCTCATCCATCGCTGTTGTCTGCAATGGAATCGTTTCTTTGAAGTGCCGTACGAAGAGCACGAGCGCGAAGCTTGTGCATCCCTGGCTGCCGTGGAACAGCGGCATCGCGCCGTCGACCCCAAGAAAGGCAAAGGCGGCACCCAGCGGCTGCGACGACTTCAGCGGGTTCACCGCCGCGGATTTGGTCTGGGGAAGGATGCGGGCCATCGGTCGCCTCAACACTCGCTGAACTCGTGTGCCGTCGCGCCGGCGAATTCATCGAACAGGTGCCCGGACTCCTTCTTCGTGCATGGCAGTTCGTCTTTTAGATCAGGCTGGCAATCCCACGGGGCCGGCTGGCGCACCTGAGACCAGACCGGATTGTGAATGGCGAGGTCGATCTGGCGTACGAGTTCCACCATGCCGGCATAGCCGGCATAAGGGTGCTGGCGCTCCTGGTTGATATCGAGCCAGGGCGTCTTGGCCTTGAGCGCAATGAATTGCGTGCGACCGCCCGACAGCATGATATCGGCCCTGTGTTCAGAGAGCATGGCGTACAGCTCGCGCGCAGCCATGTATTCGAACATATGCTTGTCGTGCTTGAGAACTTGTTTGATGCGCTCCTTGTCCTGCACCGTAGATTTCTTGACCGAGGTGCCGACGATCTCGATTCCGATCTCCATCAGCGCACGGACAACCGACCAGGACTTCACACCGCCTGTGTTGAGCAGCACGCGCTTGCCTTGGAGCCTTTGCCGGTAGGATTCGAGTTTCTTCCACGCGATCGCCTCCTGCTGCGCGATCAGCGTCTCCGTGCGCTCGAGGATCTCCGGATCGGCGCCCTTCCTCACCAGCAGCCTGACAAGGTTGCGAAGAGCTTGCGATGTGTCGGAGATGCCATAGAAGGAGCCCTCGAAGAACGGGATGTCCCAGCGCTCCTCCATCTTGCGGGCAAGACTGATCAGCGCGGTCGAGCACACGATCATTGCCGCCCGGGCGCGGTGCGCGGAAGCAATGTCGCGGTAACGCGCATCGCCGGGAATGCAGGCGCGCACCCGGATGCCGAGCCGATCGAGGAGCGGCTTTACAAGCCAGAATTCGCCCGAGAGGTTGAATTCGCCAAGGATGTTGATGTCGTAGGGCCCGGGGTCGTCGGGTTCGACCGTGCCGATGACATGATCGAGCAACGCCTCGGCGGCGAGCTTGTTGCCGAGGTTCTTGGAGCCTGCCAGGCCAGGCGCA
This sequence comes from Mesorhizobium sp. M5C.F.Cr.IN.023.01.1.1, assembly GCF_003997585.1. Classification (NCBI taxonomy): domain Bacteria; kingdom Pseudomonadati; phylum Pseudomonadota; class Alphaproteobacteria; order Hyphomicrobiales; family Phyllobacteriaceae; genus Mesorhizobium; species Mesorhizobium sp. M5C.F.Cr.IN.023.01.1.1. Next base: position 27,975 of record NZ_RZSU01000021.1, read on the forward strand.
TTGATCGGCACCACGGCCAAACCGAACTTTTCCGTGGCGCGTTTGCACACGGCCTCGATGTCGTCACCGATCAGCGCCGTTACGCAAGTTGAGTAGACGAAGATCGCCGGCGGCGCGTATGTGTGCTTGATCTCGCGGATCGCCTTGAAGAGTTTCCGCTCGCCCTGCCCCATCACCAGGTCGAGTTCGGTGAGGTCGGTCGTGAAGCTTGTCCGCCACAAGGTCGGCCCTGACGAAACCGCACCACGGTTGTCCCAAGAATTGCCCTCGCAGGCGAGCGGCGCATGGACCAGATGCGCAACGTCGGTGATCGGCTGCAGGACGATCTTGGCTCCGTCAAAGGCGCAGCCGCCGGCTGCCGCCCCTGGTGTCAGCGACTTCGAGCAGCCCTCCTTGCGCGCCTTGGCATCTTTGCCACGGTTCTTATCGCAGGCGGGCTCATCGAAGGCGTCCTTGATTTTGGCGCTGAGGGAGGACATCGCTCAGCCTCCCCAGTCCATTGGGCAAGGAATGGCCTCGGCGAAAAGCCGGCCACGGCTCTTAGCGCGTGAGGTCATAGGAATAATCCGTCACACCCGTCTCGCTCGTCTCGCGATCGAGTTTGTCGAAGATCTTGTCGAGGATCGTCGTCAGCACGCGCAACGCGCCCTGGTAGCCAAAGAGCGCAAAGCGGTGATGATGGTGCCGATCGAAGATCGGAAACATCAGCCGGATCAGCGGCGTTCCGGTGTCGCGCTCCAGGTACTTGCCGTAGGAATTGCCGATCAAAAGGTCCACCGGCTCGGTAAAGAGCAGCGAGCGCAGCGCCCACAGGTCCTTGCCCGCCCAAACCTGGGCAGCCTTGCCGAAAGGCGAGGATGCTAGCAGCTTCTTCAAATCGGCTTCCCATGCCGAGGTGCCATTGGTGGCGAGGCAATGGGTTGGCTCGCCGCCGGTCTCCATGACAAAGCGGGCCATTGCGTGAACGAAGTCGGGATCACCGTAGATGGCGTATTTCTTACCATGCAGCCAGGATTGGCTGTCCGCCATGGCGTCTACCAGTCGGCCGCGCTCGAGGCGAATTGCCTCGGGAATCTCCTTGCCGGAAATCGCCGCGACCTCCATCAGGAATTCGTCCGTCGCCTGAACGCCGAGCGGATAGTGGAACGAGGCCGTCGCCTGCCCGACCTCCTCGCAATAGCCCAGTGTCTTTCGGGTGTTGTGATGCTGCAGCGAAAGCGTTGCCTCGGCGTTGAGGGCCTTCTTCACCTCGTTGATCTTCGTGCCCCCGTCATACATGCGGTATTCACCGTCCGAAGGCGTATCGAACTGGTCAGAGGCATCCTGGATCAATGTATAGGACACGCCCATTACATCGAGCAGGCGCTTGAGCTCCCGGTTGTTGCCGACGCAGAAGCCGTCGAAGCCCGGAATGATGTTGATGGTTCCTTCGATTTGCGTACGCTCCTGACCTTTCCAGAAGTGCTCCAAAATGCCTTTGACCATGTTGTCATAGCCGTCGACATGACTGCCAACGAAGGCCGGGGTGTGGGCAAAGGGCACGTCGAAGTCGCGCGGGACTGAATCTTCGTCCTTGGCGTTCTGGATGAAGCTGTGCAGGTCGTCGCCAATGACCTCTGCCATACAGGTCGTCGACACGGCAATCATCTTGGGGTCGTAGAGCTGGTAGGTGTTGGCGAGCCCGTCGACCATGTTCTTCAGGCCGCCAAACACCGCCGCATCCTCGGTCATTGAGGAGGAGACCGCCGCGGCAGGCTCCTTGAAATGGCGCGACAGGTGCGAGCGGTAATAGGCGACGCAACCTTGGCTGCCGTGGACGAAGGACATGGTTCGCTCGAAGCCGGCGGCAGCGAATACCGCACCCAGCGGCTGGCAGGCCTTGGCCGGGTTCACGACAAGCGCTTTGCGGGCGAGGTTCTTTTCGCGGTATTCCCACGTCTGGGTGAAATCGCGCTGATCGGAAACGATTTCATCGGGGTGCGGACATTCGAAGTTTAGCTTCTTCTCAGCGAGCATCTTTCTGTATTCCGGCTCGCGGAACAGGGGAGCGTGATCGAGAATTTTTTCAGCCGACTGCGGCATGATGATTACCTCTTTTGCATCTGGCTGCGCGGGACGGCAGCTCAGGACGTCAAGACGTTCCAGGCTCCGGCGGATCAGAGGCCGCGGGAGTTCACCGTCTCAGTGGGAGACTGGGGCTGAAGCAAATGTTTATTCGGCAGCCATCGCCCGCTCATCGCCCCGGCTTCTTTTCCAAGGCGCGTGGAATAGGTCCCAGACCGGGTTGTTAATGGCGAGATCCACATCACGTGCGAAAATGGCAAAGCCGTCGTAGCCGTGATACGGGCCTGAATAATCCCAGGAATGCATCTGGCGGAACGGTATGCCCATCTTCTGCACCGGGTATTTTTCTTTGATTCCCGAGCCGACCAGATTTGGGCGAATCCCTTCGATGAATTTCTCCAACTCATAGCCGGTCACGTCATCGTAGATCAGCGTGCCGTTCTTCACGTAGTGGCCGGTGCGCTGATAGTCGTCGCTGTGGGCGAATTCATAGCCGGTGCCCACGATGACCATGCCGAGGTCCTCGTAGGCCGTGACGACGTGGCGGGGGCGCAGGCCGCCGACATAGAGCATCACGGTATTTCCTTCCAGGCGCGACAGGTACTTGGCGATGACCGCATCAACAAGCGGCCTGTACTTGGCAATGACCTTTTCGGTCTTCTCCTCGATTTCCGGCCCAAAATGCTTGGCTATGTTGCGCAGAGAGGCTTCGATCTGGGAGGGACCGAAGAAATTGTACTCCATCCAGGCGACGCCATACTTTTCCTCCATATGCCGACAGATGTAATTCATCGACCGGTAGCAGTGGATAAGATTGAGCTTAGCCTTCGGGGCGCGCTCGATCTCTGCGAGTGTGGCGTCACCCGACCAGTTGCCAACCACGCGCAGCCCTATCTCCTCAAGCAGTATGCGCGAGGCCCAGGCATCGCCGCCGATATTGTAGTCGCCGATGACGTTGACGTCGTAGGGGCCGGCCTCGAACTTGACATCCTTTTTGTCGAAGACCCAATCCCGGATTGCATCATTGGCGATGTGGTGGCCAAGCGACTGCGAGACGCCGCGGAAGCCCTCGCAGCGTACCGGCACGATCGTCTTGTCATACTCCTTGGTCTTTTTGCGAGAAACGGCCTCGGTGTCATCGCCAATCAGGCCGATAGGGCATTCGGACTGCACGGTGATGCCGTTGTTGAGCGGAAACAAGACTTCAATCTCGTCAATGATCTGTTCCAGCTTCTTGTCGCCGCCGAAGACGATGTCCTTCTCCTGGAAATCGGAGGTGAACTGCATTGTCCCGAACGTGTCGACGCCCGTTGTACCGACGTAGTAGTTGCGGCGCTGCGACCAAGAATATTGGCCGCAGCCGACCGGGCCGTGCGAGATATGGACCATATCCTTGACTGGCCCCCACACCACGCCTTTCGAACCAGCATATGCACAGCCGCGAATCGTCATCACCCCGGGAATGGACTTGATGTTCGATTTGACGTCGCATTCGGAAAGGACCTCGCTTTCCCCGCCAGCCTCGTTGCCGCTCTTTGCGACGTTGAGGTGCTTCTTGCGGCGCTTCGCCGCCTTGTCGGGATAATGCGACAGCACCTCTTCGATAAGCTTCGCATGAAGAGCACCGTCATTCTCGTATTCCCGGCTCATGAGTCCCCCTTTCAAGGTTGGGTGACGCCTCAAAGAATAGGCGCCGTTCTCTGCAAGGCGCGCCGATTCATGGCAGCGCTAATGTCACTACTGGGCCGCCGCCTTCGCCGCTTCCTTGGAGTGAAGCTCGGCAAGCATCTGCTCGTCGGTCTTCATGATGCCGAAGTCGAGCAGCATCTCCTCCAGCTCCTCCATGGTGATCGGCGTCGGGATCGTACCCTGGCCCGAATTGGCGTGGATCTTCTCGGCCAGAGCGCGGTATTCCCCTGCCTGCTTTGAGTCCGGCGCGTACTGGATCACCGACATCTTCCTGAGTTCGGCATGTTGGACGATGTTGTCGCGGGGCACGAAGTGGATGAGCTTGGAATTCAATCGGCCAGCCAGTGCTTCGGCCAGATCGAGTTCGCGGTCGGTTTGACGTTCATTGCAGATCAGCCCGCCCAGCCGCACACCGCCCGAATGGGCATATTTGAGGATGCCCTTGGCGATGTTGTTGGCGGCATAGAGCGCCATCATCTCGCCGGACATGACGATATAGATCTCCTGGGCCTTGCCTTCGCGGATCGGCATGGCGAAGCCGCCGCATACCACGTCGCCGAGGACGTCATAGGAGACATAATCGACATCGTCATAAGCGCCATTCTCCTCGAGGAAATTGATCGAGGTGATGACGCCGCGGCCGGCGCAACCGACACCCGGCTCGGGGCCGCCGGACTCCACGCACTTGATGCCTCTGTAGCCCACCTTGAGCACGTCCTGGAGTTCGAGGTCTTCCACCGAGCCTTCCTGTGCGGCGAGATCCAGGACGGTATCCTGAGCTTTCGAATTCAGGATCAAGCGTGTGGAATCGGCTTTGGGGTCGCATCCTACGATGAGGATTCTCTGCCCGAGGTCGACAAGGGCAGCGAGCGTATTTTGGGACGTGGTGGACTTGCCGATGCCGCCTTTTCCGTAAAAGGCGATCTGACGCAGACCTGACATAATAGCTTTCCTTCCTTCGTTCTAATTATCGCGACTGCCCGCGACACAAGTGCCGATAGGCAGCTCGTGCCGCCTCACACCAAGCATCGCAAAAAGCGTACCAGCGTGATCGGCCGATCCCAGAAGAAACTTTGTCATTAAATTCCAGCCGCTTAGACGGCGGCAAAACGCGCGAACGGGCCTTTCAGGCGTCTGTCACGGACACGACAAAGCCGACACAGATTGTCGTGCGCCATCCAAACCGCCGTGTGTCGAGCTCGAAGCGGGAGAATGGGGAAGTTAGCCCAAAGCTGATGGCGAGACCATCGGAAGACATCGGCTCTTGTCTTTCCAGCCTGCCATTGATCGGGCGGTCGCTGGATGAGCAGGAGCCTGGGGCTTGACCGCGGCGCGGGTAGTTCAGGCAGGCTTACAGAGCGGGAACGCCGGCGGCCGATAGACATCCGCGCTTAACCTTTCATAGCCCGTCTACAAGTTGGTTCCGCCGACGCGCTATATGGAAGCCAAATAATTCAGTAGCTTAGCCGAGAGCATTGATTTTTTCAGAAAGATACGTGTTATACGCGTATGAACCGCCGAACCCATGGTCGGCGCCCTCATGCGCGTGAGACCCCGTTGTGGGCGAGGCTCGCGACTGGCTGCACGATCCTAGCCGGCCTGCTTGCCATTGAGTTTGGTCCCGCCGCGGTAGGCTGCGGCATCAAGGGCAACATCAGCTACAACACTGGCAAGAAGATTATCACGTTCTTGGACAGGAATCTTACTGGGAGACACGCATCAACCTATTGAAGGGCGAGCGGTGGTTTTGTTCAGAGGAAGCTGCACGAAAGGCGGGCGGGCGGGCTTCGAGAGGTTAGTGTCGCGGCAGCTTGCAGATCTGCCCACGGGGCCGCCACGATCGCAAAGTGTGTACAAAAGCGCCCTCTCTGCCGAACTGAACAGTGCTCACGGCCATAGCCTCGGATGAGCCCGACTGGCTTGACCTCTGCATGATGAGAGCAGCTTTTACACCAGGTGCGCAGCACATGTCTTTAACGAACGCATCGTCTTCAAGAATATAGAGAGCAATTCGGAAAACCGAGTAGTTGGCGGCGAAGCTAGGAGAAGGTATACACTACCCTCTTGTTACCCCAGAGTAGAACGTGCAGCTGCGGCAAGACGCGGGCTTCGAACCACCTGTCGCTGGTCACCTTTTCTACCAGCGGTTCCATGCGCATCATATTCCGTCGGACTCGACAGAGACGTCTTCATTACCACGGCGGGGCGGCGTGTGATTGCCGGGTTGCAGACAAACCTCGCCGCGACGTATTTGGGACGAGTGGTGTCGGCACCGAATCCCTATCATTTAGACTAGCCAGCTTGGGGAGCGCCGTCAGACCGCCAGACCGGAAGAGGAGGCTTCGCGCCAACTTGTGCCAAGAATGTTGGACCGTGCGGAACCGCTGGGGCGGCGCTCAACTCTGGCGCAGGATGAAGCGTCGATTGGGTGAATGAATAGGGCGCGCGTTCGACGGGTAGAGTGAGGCAAATCGCTGGATGTCTGCCGGATCAACGTCAACCGGTTCCATCGCCACCATCCACTCGACGTTTTCGGTGCACGGCGGCGTCGTCAGTGAGCCCTCATAAGTCCAATAGCCAAGCGAGGCTGGCAGAAGCCAGTTGGGATTCACCTCGTCGATCGTCACCTCCCCATTCGGCAGTTCGGGAAAGGCCGCAGCAAGGGCAGCAAAGCTGGCATTTGTCGCGCCGGGCGTTAAAAAGACGCCCAGCACGCCCAGAGTACCACTTTGCGTGTCCTTGTGAACGAAATGCACCTCCATCGGGAAGCTCTTGCCCGCCACGTGATGTTCGCTTGGCGCATGGAAATGGAACTGTACCAGTTCGTAGACACGATCGCCGCGGGTCAGCGTGCTGCCTTGTGGCATATTGATTTGAATGGTGTGGCCGTTGTTCACCATATTGCCGCCGCCCTTGTGCCAGCCGATGGCGATATGCGGGATATCCGCCTTGACCGCGCTGTTGATATTGATCGGCGATTGCTGCGTGCCGGCAGAGCATACGAAATTTTCCTTATCCAGATCAGCCCAGTGCTCCGGTCCGACCGGACCGGTGTACCCCCAATGGGCACTGGTCGCTTGGGCGGCTTGAACGCAAATCCGGCATGCGCCGAGCGCAACCAACCCTTTGATCAGGTGACGACGATACATATTACTTTTGCTCCTCTTGCGAACTGATGTTGGTGGCTGCCCTAATGGACGCGTGATGGCCAATCGGCGCGGCCAGTATTGTCCTTTGCAACTGATAGATGCCCGCACGCCTTGGCGTGCTTTCATAAGTGCGGCTGCCGTTTCTCGGCTGGCCGGCTTCTGCAGCCCGCAACGGGGGCAGTTTCAACCAGCTAAACGATAAAAAATTTTAGCAGACCAGCGCTTGACCCCCGCCGCAAAGGCACAGGCGAAGGTGATCACTGCGCGGCTGCCGTTCGCGCCGGAGGCCGCATCGCTATACTTTACACTCGCTGCCCAAGGAGACGCAGGCGACCCCAATACGTTTTCATCGCTACTCCCGACGCAGCCGACCCACGCCACGAAAACGTTGCTATATTTCACGTTGGGCCAATGAGGAAATCGATCTTCTTTATGGAAGGCATTTGCGCAATGGATGCATTCCCATGCTGACAGTCGTGCGTCAGGCCGGACAATGAGATACATCGATAAGAGCTGGACAAGGATGAGGGGATGACGTGCTTGCGACGGAGCAGGTGGGGCGAGAAGGCCAGTTCTTGCGGATTTCAACTTTGCGTGACGACAGCTCATCGGAGTCAAGGTGACACACGCCGGCAGCGGGGTGTCCGGGCGGTTTCCAGCCGCACAATCGCGAGACCGCTGACGCGAACAAAGCTCGGCTGTACTCGGCACGCGAAGAGAGCCTGCCAAGCCGTTGGAGCCCGGCCTTCCGGTGCGACGCAAGCCACAGACTAGACCGCCCTCTTGTTACCCCAAAGCAGAACGTGCAGCTGCGGCAACACGCGGGCTTCGAACCACCTGTCGCTAGTCACCCTTTCGACAAGCCATTCCATTCGCATCATTATTCCGTCCAAGTCGACAGAGGCGTCTTCACTGCCAGGGAGCGGCGGCGTGTGATTGCCGGGTTGCAGATAGATCGGAAGGTGCGGATATCTCGCCGCGACTTCTTTGGCGTAGGCATAGTCACTCTCGTCGAAAACGACGAGCTTGAGCACGATTTGCGGCTTCTCTTGCGCCGCTTCGAGGCATGCATCAAACGCAGCCCAACGGGTCGTCATCTCGCTGGACGGCGGCTTTGGGCTAAGGGTCAGCACGTCAAGATCCGCAAACCACTCCCTCACCACGGAACCCTGCGTTTCCAGTGCAAAACGATAGCCCTCGCGATGGCCTCGTTCTATGAGGGGACCGAACGGCTGAATGGCCGGGTTGCCGCCTGACAAGGAGACCATAACCGGCCTGCCGCCGGAAAGCGCATGGACGGTTTGCCACACGGCATCGATCGGCATCGGTAGCCATTCATGGCGATACTGATTGTCCACCGCGTGAAGGCTGTCGCACCATGAACAGCGATAATCACATCCGCCGGTTCTGATGAACACCGTCGGCAAGCCGATGAGCACGCCCTCGCCCTGGATAGTCGGCCCGAATATCTCGCTCACACGGATTGCGGGATGCATGTCGGTCACGGACGGTATTCCGCCCAAGTTTTCGGTGTTTCGCTAACGCGCACGGCCGCGGTCTGCGGCAGACGTGCCTTGCACCATTCATAGAAATGTCTGGCCAGGCATTCCGCCGTGACCTTCTCATGTCCCAGCACGTCGTTGAGGTGCCGATGGTCGAAGCTCTCGTCAATGTAGCGTTTGAGCGGCGCCAGATCGTGATAGTCGCGCACGAAGCCGTGGGCGTCCAGTTCCTTGGCCGACAGCTCCACTACGACGACATAGTTATGCCCGTGCAGGCGCGCGCATTGATGGTTGGGAGGCAAGGAGGTGAGCTGATGCGAGGCCGAGAAGTGGAATTCCTTGCTGATGTGGAACATTACGCGCGCCTCCTGCGCAGCGCCTCAAGCCAGAAATCGGCGTCCTCGTAGTCGGTGGGATCAGCGTGCCCGGCGAGATGGAACGCTTCGCGCCGCTCGACGCAGGTCCCGCATCGTCCGCAGTGACGCACGCCGCCCTTGTAACAGGACCAGGTCTCAGCAAACGGGGTGCCGTATCTTGCGCCATCCGCAACAATGTCAGCTTTTCCGAGATTCACATACGGTGCATAGAGGCGTATCTGCGCATAGCCGTCGAGCGCGCGGTCTTGCATTGTCTGGAAAGCTTCAATGAAGGCCGGACGGCAATCGGGATAGATGAAATGGTCCCCACCATGCACGGCCGCCGCCACCGCTTCGGCGCTGTGGGCGGCGGCGAGACCGAAGGCGATTGCCAACATGATGGCATTGCGGTTCGGCACCACCGTAATCTTCATCGTGTCTTCGGCGTAGTGGCCGTCCGGCACGTCGATACTGCTAGTCAGCGCTGAGCCGGAAAGGCCACGGCCAATTTCGCCGATGTCGATGATCTGGTGCGGGACCTTCAGTCGCTGCGCGCAAAGAGCGGCGAAGCCCAATTCCTTCCTGTGCCGTTGGCCATAGTCGAAAGATAGAAGGCCGGTGAGTTCGTGCTCCGCTGCCACCATGTGAGCAAGGGAAACGGAGTCCAATCCGCCAGAGCAGACGGCGAGAGTCTTCATCATTGGTATCCTTGTTTTGACCGGGTAAGGCTGCGACCGGAGATTTCTCTGCGCCCCCACTACTCCAGCGACTCAGTTTTGTGAACCGGGAGAATTTGCGCTCAGCCCGATTGGAACGGGAGTGCGTCGCGTCCAACACGCGTGATCAATAAAAGTTGAGCGCTTCAGCAGTTTGTTTCGCATCGCGCCAACTTTCGCAACCTGCTGTCCGATCGTCGACTTCGAGACAAGGTGATGTTCGGCCGACATCGGCTGACTCTTAATTAAGCCGCAGAACACATGTTGGCTTTCTGGCCTTCGCTTGTGCGGTTGGCGAGGGCGACATGGATGCCAGCAAATTTGACATTGGCGACATCCGCCTGGAGAACCCTGCGCGGCGCGATTGAGGCCGCAGGCGAGCCTGCTCTAACTGCCGCCCTACAGTCCCGACTTCAATCCGATTGAGAACGCCTTCGCCCAACCTAAGGCGCTGCTGCGAGCAAAGGCCGAGATAACCATCAAGGCTCTATGGGACTGACGTTGCCCCAGCAGTTTTGAGTTCGTTTCCGGCGTGGGTTGTGCCCTGCTGGGCGGGTGAAGCGACGGGCGCTGGCGCGGAGCCTTTGGCATAGCGCAGCGCGAGCGACCGTCGCGGATTGAAGGTGCTGGCGAACTTGGCCGGGGTCTGCCAGGGGGGAGTGCGGCCGCGCGGTGTTGTAGTCGGCGTGCCACAGGGCGATGGCTACGCGCGCCTGAGCCAGCGAGGTGAACAGCGTCTCGTTGAGCAGTTCATCGCGCAGTCGGCCGTTGAAGCTCTCGATGAAGCCATTCTGCATCGGCTTGCCGGGCGCAATGTAATGCCATTCGACGCGGTTCTGATCCGCCCAGGAGAGGATGGCGTTCGAGGTGAACTCGCTGCCATTGTCGCTGACGATCATCCTGGGCCGGCCCCGCTCGGTGATGAGCCGTCCAATTCGCGGGCAACCCGCATGCCCGAGAGAGACGTATCAACGATGAGTGCGAGGCACTCTCTCGTGCAGTCGTCGACGACGGCCAGGATGCGGAAGCGGCGCCCGTCGGTGAGCTGGTCCGATACGAAGTCGAGCGACCAGCGCTCGTCGGGCCTCAGCGGCACCAGCATCGGCGCCCTGGTCCCGATCGCCCGCTTGCGGCCGCCACGGCGGCGACGGCGAGCTTCTCCTCCCGATAGAGCCGGAACAGCTTCTTGTGGTTCACGACCAGGCCCTCCCGCCTCAGCATCACGAGAAGACGCCGGTAGCCGAACCGGCGACGCTCCTGCGCGATCGGCCTTCATCCGCTCGCGAACCTCGCGGTCGTCCGGCCTGCTGGTCTGGTAGCGAACCGTCATGCGGCAACAGCCGATGGCTTTACACGCCCGCCGTTCGCTCATCCCGAAGCCTTCCTTCAGGCGAGCGACAGCTTTCCGCTTGGCGGCGGGCGTCACCATTTCTTTCCCACAAGGTCCTTCAACGCGGCATTGTCGAGCATGGCGTCGGCCAAAAGCCGCTTCAGGCGCGTGTTCTCGTCCTCCAGCGCCTTCAGGTCGCCGAGCCTCGGTGACATCCATCCCGCCGAAGCGGGCCTTCCAATTGTAGATCGAGGCGTCGCTGACCCCGTGCTTGCGGCACAGATCGCCAACCGATACCCCGGCCTCGTGTTTCTTCAAAATTCCGATGATCTGCTCTTCAGAGAAGCGGCTGCGTTTCATGTCCTGGTCCTCTGGATGGGCCAGAACGAACTTCAAACCGGATTAGATCAGAGGGGCAAGGTCAGGACGCCTCGGCGCGGTTGTCGACCTCTTCACCCCAGCCGAATGTGCCAACTACTTCAAAGCCGCAGGATATGACCTGGATCAGATAGGACGTGCTCCAATGGTTTACACCTGACACAGGAGTCCGGCCCCCACAACCGTTTCGCAATGAGGAGCAGCGCTGCCGCTGCTCCTCCAATCACACGACGGATTCACGATGCGGCAACTCGAGCCATGATTTCGGATCCAATGGCCGATGCGGTGTATAGTGAGGCATCCAGCGGCAAATCCCCAAATGCCAGTTGACACAGAAGATAATTAGCACCTGCCTCTTCCAGCTGATCAAGGAGAGCTTTTCGGACAGAATCTGCCGTTCCCACGACGCACAATTCACTTTCAATTGCTGCATCGAAGTTCAAAGGCAAGTTTGGTGGAGTGGAAATGGCATTTAGTTCGTATAGAAATTTGAAGCTATTGAGCCATCGTTCATAGGCAGGTGCTGCGAGCAAATACGCATCTGTTTCAGAACGCCCTATCACCACCATTCGGAGCAATCCAAGAAATGGCGCTTGCTGGCCAATGTCAGCATCGTGAATTCGGGCGGCGCGGAACGCGTCGGTAACGCTGCGAACAGAAGTGGAAGGTCCGACGCAGGCGATGTTTGCCCCATTCGCAGCGGCCCAGCTAGCCGGCTCGGGTCGATTGGTGGCGATCCATGTCGGCGGACGGGGATATTGGTGAGGTCTCAACGTCAGCGGAACATCTTTCAACTCAAAGTGGCGGCCCTGATAAGAAAGCGTCCCGCCTTTCATCGCATTGATGAGAATCTCACTGGCCTCCGCATACTGTTCTGGTGCTGCTTCTACAGCAACCCCGAAGTATCCCAATTCAGTGGGAGCAGAGCCGCGCCCTATGCCGAGTTCAAGCCTGCCGCCGCTCAACTGATCAAGCATGCAGATCTCCTCGAAGGCACGCAGCGGATGATAGAGCGCAAGTAGCATTACCATGGGACCAACACGAAGACTGCGGGTTCGCTGGGCGACGCTCGCTAAGAACAAATTCGGTGATGGACCTCTGCCATGCGGCGTACAGTGGTGCTCGGCGAGATGATACGCATAAAAGCCATAGCCATCGCACGCTTCTGCTAGGCTCAGCCGATCTGCATATTGTTGTGCGATGTCATCGCCGTTTTCGTCCAGATGATCGAAGATGCCGAAGGTCAGGCCCGAAGCGGAAATTTTCTTCAATTAATTGTTCTCCAAATTACCTATATTTATTCGCTAATCATCATAGCTCACGACATATCATTACTTGATGCTTAATGTGAATCGACTTCATGCTTGTGAGCACCGCGATCCTTCTTAAAGTTCATACAGACGCGTTCGGCGGCAGCAAGGAATTTGTCCATCTGCTCTGTGGTGCCAATGCTGACGCGAATACAGTTCTTCAAATCTACGTCAGGAAAGCTGGCGATGAGGATCGCCTGCTCTTTCAACGCGGCTTGCCAGCATGAGCCCTCCTGTCCCGCCGGCACACGGGCCAGCAAAAAGTTTGCGTGGGAGGGTGTTACGGAAAAGCCAAGTTGCAACAGCGCCAGGGTCACTCGCTGTCGTTCATGCTTGATGTGCCTGTGGTTCTCTTCGTAGGCGTGGCGATGCGCAAGAATGCTTTTCCCGACCGCCTGCCCGATCACGTTCATGTTGAAGACATTCTGGATGTTGCGCAGCCTGCCAATGATTTCTGGGTGACCGAAACCGAAGCCGACTCGCACGCCAGCGGCAGCATAGCTCTTTGAAAAAGTCCTCAAGATCAAAAGATTCGGATGTCTATTGACGAGGCGCAGGGCATTGTCGGGTGCGAAGTCAACGTAGGCCTCATCCAAGACGACCAAGCGATCTGCTTGCTCCACAAGGCGTTCGATTTCGGCCACCGGCACGAATGTTCCGGTCGGATTGTTCGGATTAGCCAACAGAATGAACTTCGCGTCTTTTGCGGGGCCGGACAGCAGTTTTTCTATCGGCAGGGGATGAGCTTCGCTCGATGCGATTTCGAGAAACTCGGCACCCTGCAACATGGCAAGTTTACGGTTGAACGAAAATCCGGGCGACAGCATTGCCACTCTATCTCCTGGGGCGAGGAAAGCTCTGTAGATGAGTCCGAGCAGCTCCGACGAACCGTTGCCGGCAATCACCTGATCTTTGGAAAATCCGTAAGCATCGGAGGCAGCTGCCCTTAAGCTGAGATTGTCGTCTTCCGGATAAAGATACTGGTGTTCGATCGCAGCAATTGCACTTTGCATTACGCTCTTCGGCAACGGAAACGGGTTCTCGTTCGTATTTAGCTTAACGCAGTTTGCATCCGTCGCTGGTCCGTTGGACGAGAGAGCATCTAATTTGCTGGCCACCGGCGAAAAAAGCGAAAGCACGGTCTTCAGTTTTGCATCGCACATGTTCTTCTCCGTTTTTCAGTCCCGCAGGGCATGTGACATGAGGCAATCGTTGATCGTGACTTGATCGACGTTCGGCTATATCAGCGCTGCCTTCCCACCCTGGTGGGGATCGCCGACCACGGTTTGGATTTGACACCGGGAAGCTGTCGAGAACCTGATGACGACCCAACGTTTGGCCGACGGCCGATTCGGCGCAACAGACGGTGTTTCAACATCGCATCGTCCTCAAAGCCGCATGCAGGGCCTGCACGACAGCCCGTCTCCAGCGCCCGCAGATAGGTGGAAGCCGAAGTCTTGCCGAACCTCAGTTGCTCTGCCACCTTGGCCCACCGGACTGCCCTGTTTATGGGTCAGGCGCAGGATATCTCTGACGCTCGTTCGTCTTGCTTGCTTCCGTCTTGGCATGGGCTCTCTCGGTTTGCTGATGAGAGAGCCAAATACCGGCTCATCTGAGCATGAGACGCAGGCCTGACGATATGGAGCGTCGCTGGTGGCGCGCGTAGCCGAGAGGGTTCGCCTCGCTGGCGGGGCATGCAAGACGGCGCACCTCCTTAGCCATCCTGTCCCATCGTCTCAGATCGTGAGGCGCACCTTATAGTCGGTGAGGAGATCTTGCAGGGTCAGGTTACGCCCTAGCGCTTAAGGTTGTTGGTCGCACCGAGCAAGCGCGGGACCTGTCGACGGACAACAGCGGTGCCACTGCCGGCACTAGGTGTGAGCTTTCGAGAGGTTGTCCATTCGGACCGGACCGAGGAGACTGGAGTTACCACGCTTCAGCATCCATCGGAGGGTCCGAATGAACATCCACAAGAATGCCCGTCTCACACCGCTGCGTCGAGAGGAGATGGCGTTATCGGTGATAGAAGGCGCTTTTTCCAAAGCCCATGCGGCGCGCGTCTATGGCGTGTCGGCCAAGATCGTGGCGCGCTGGGTCGAGCGCTATAAGACCAAAGGGCGGGCCGGCATGGTCGACCGCTCGTCGCGGCCCACCGTCATGCCGAGCCTGACCGAACAGTCCGTGGCCGAGCGCATCGCAGCCTTGCGTCGCCAGCGGCTGACCGGCAAGCACATCGCCCATGAGGTCGGCGTCTCGCCCGCCACCGTCAGCCGGGTTCTCAAGCGTGCCGGGCTGTCGCGGCTCAGGGATATCGAGCCGGCCGAACCGGTCCGGCGCTACGAGCGGGAGCATCCCGGCGAGATGATCCATATCGACATCAAGAAGCTCGGCCGCTTCAGCCAAGTCGGCCATCGTATCACCGGCGATCCGCAAAAGGGCAAGTCGCGCGGCGCCGGCTGGGAGTTCGTCCATGTCTGCATCGACGACGCGTCCCGCATCGCCTTCTCGCAAATCCTGCCCGACGAGAAAAAGGAGTGCGCCATCGCCTTCCTCAAGGCCGCGGTCGCCTATTACGCCAGCCTCGGCGTCACGATAGCCCGCGTCATGACCGACAACGGCTCCTGCTACAGATCAAAGGCCTTCGCCAAGGCCTGCCGCGATCTCGGCCTCAAGCACGTCACGACAAGACCCTATACGCCCAAGACCAATGGCAAGGCCGAGCGCTTCATCCAGACAGCACTGCGCGAATGGGCCTACGCCATTGCCTATCCGACATCCGATCATCGTGCCGCCGAACTGCCTGTCTGGCTGCACAGATACAATTGGCATCGTCCACATGGCAGCCTAAAGTCAAAAACGCCTATCAGTCGCCTCGCCCTGATCGAGGACAACCTGTTGAAGCTCCACAACTAGGTCGTCCAGCATCACAGTGAACCGCGTACGTAGTATTTTGTCGTAGGCGGCATTCTGGATAGCCGGATACGGGCTCTTCACCCGCTGCACCACCGATTGCGGGATGATGTCGCGAGAAACATTCACGGATTTCGTGAAAAAAGTGTACCCGCCGAAGAGCCCTACTCGCGGGGGCGGTGCAGCACCACCTCGGTGTCACTGCTCGTGTTCATGCGATGGACTAGGCCGGCCAGCTGTTGACGCAGCTCGCGGTAGTTGTAAGTCTCACCCGTGTAGACGAGCACCAAGTCAGGTCGGCCATCCCCCTGGAGCATCCTCGGCTGGCGGCCGCCCTGGATATCGATGATTGCCAGGCGGTGGTGTCCCAGCGCCGCAGGCCCGCCGATCCAAGTCCCCTCGTCGTCCGGACCGTGGTTCGCTATGGTGGCCGTCATATCGGCAAGCTCCCTTCGCGCATCGGGACCTCCGAGGTCTCGATTGAAGTCGATCCATTCACAGATGCCGCACAGGTTATGTCGCCGCATTTGGGCGAAGCAGATATAAGGCCAGTGGGAAACCATCGAGGCAAAGTGACGGATCTAGCCCAGCTACGATCCGCATCCGACATTGTCGGACATCGGACAGCACCGCGATTCGCTGCATAGGAAGCCTGGAGTCGCGATTTCCCCTGGGGGAATCAGCGCATGAAAGGAGAGCTGGGTCGTGTCTGCCGAAATGAGAAATTGCTCCCCCTTATTGCATCACCGAGGAATGTTACCCAGCGCGATAGACGGACATGCCCTATCTCCCCCCGTTGCAGCTGAGGGAGATAGGGGCCAGCTCTTCATTCAACCCTCATGGAGGATGATCAGCCCAGCCATTTCCATGCGCCGGCCTTCACAAGCCGTGCACCATTCAGGTTCTTTTCCTTGAAGCGCGACGATCCTTGTCAGACGTCGCAACACTTGCTGCCGAGAGCACGAGCTCTTCCTCGAGCATGCCTTGATCTGCGCCTCGAACGGCTCGCACATGCTGGGTTTCAACGACTTCGCAGAGGTTGATATTCTGCAGTGACTTCGTCTCGCTGCTGCACGGCATTGACGCTGGGAGCCATGCTCGCGTGGCGCAATTGTGCTGAAGCCGGTGCCCACGGCAACGTTTCTTAACCCGCCCCAGATCCTGGCGTTTGGCTATTTCCGACATTCGTGTCCGGCTTCGGACAAAGGCCGGGTTTGCCGAACGGAGTCGCACCCAATTTCCAGTGCTGCTTGAGCAATAATATCGACCGGCATTACTGCACAACACGAAAGTTGCTGCAAAAACCGAAGTGAACCCAAGGCATCGGGTCAATTGGCATGGCGCTTGCGACTCGGTCGATAGAACGCAGTCAAAATCACGGTTGCAGACCATGCCTACCTCTCAAAGCTCGATAAAGCACGCGAGCAAAATTCCCCGTCTCCGCGGAAGCTCGTCGCCGTTAAACGTGCCTGCTCGGGGGCGGTCTTGCACAAGACCGGTCCGAGGCAACCACGCCAAGGCGCGAGGCTGCCGGAACTGTCGACCGAAGTCGATGCCGCTTCAGTTTAACCGAAAAATGCACCGTACCACTTTGGCCTGGAAGCAAATCAATGACCTATAGAAAGAACGTTCCTCTCGTGACCTTTCGCACGCGTGTTCGCGATGAGTCGATCGGGGGGCCAAATCCTTATCAGTGGGAGAACAAGACCTCCGACGATTATTTCGGGGGCAAGCGCATCATCCTGTTCTCGCTGCCTGGCGCCTTCACCCCGACCTGCTCGACCTTCCAACTGCCCGATTTCGAAAAACTCTATGATCAATTTCTGGAACTGCGAATTGACGCGATCTACTGCGTCTCGGTCAACGATGCTTTCGTCATGAATGCGTGGGGAAAGTCCTTGGGGCTGCAGAAGATCGAGCTGATCCCAGACGGGTCGGGCGAGTTCACGCGCAAAATGGGCATGCTGGTCGCGAAGGACAATCTGGGCTTTGGCATGCGCTCCTGGCGATACGCCGCTCTGATCGACGATGGCGTGGTGGAGCAGTGGTTCGAGGAGGAAGGCTTCTGTGACAACTGCGAGACGGACCCCTATGGCGTTTCATCCCCGCAAAACGTTCTCGACAAATTGAAGGCGGCGGCATGACCCAGAAGTGGAAAGTCTCACACAACCCAAGCACACACTAGAGCCTCCTCGGCAGATCACGGTTCAACATGCATCTCTCAGCAAGCCTGCTTCAACGCCAGAAGCAACGTATGGTCTTATCGCCTCAAGCCATTGAAGCTATTCGCTTGCTGCGATTGACGCATACTGAACTCCATCAGCTCGTGCAGCAGGCACTCGAGAAGAACCCCGTTTTGAAGCCTGACCCGTTTGACGACGATTCGCCGCTGCCAGGGGTGGATCAGCGGAGCAGTCAAAGCAGAAGCGAAATCGGCGAATCGCCCATTGGCGGGCCGTCTGGCGGGCGCGGGCAATGGAAGTCGCAACGCAGTAGCGGCAACGATCGACCTGCCGTCGAGGAGTTTACCGCCCACACCGAAACATTGCACGACCATGTCGCCCGCCAGGTCGCCCTCAACCCGTTCACCCCCCAGGAGCGGCTGATTGCCGGACAGCTCGCCGCTCATCTGGAGGACACTGGCTATCTTCAGGTAAACCTTTTCGATCTGGCCAGGACGTTAAACGTTCGGCAAGCTGATGTGGAACGGGTCATCGGAATCTTGCAGCAATTTGATCCGCCGGGCATTTTTGCGCGAACTCTCAGCGAATGCCTGGAGATTCAGCTGCGCCAGCAAGACCGGTTCGACCCGGCTATGGCAGCTTTGGTCGCCAATCTCGAGATGCTTGCACGGGGGGATTTTCAGGGATTGAAGCAGCGTTGCGGAGTCGACGAGGAGGATCTCCTCGACATGAGGAACGAAATCCGCGCGCTCGATCCCAAGCCTGGAGACCGGTTCCAGTCCGGGACGCCGGAAACCATCGTACCGGACGTCTGGGTAATGCCCAAGTCCGAAGGTGGATGGCGGGTGGAGCTTGATCCGGCCACGCTGCCCAAAGTGTTGATCAACCACACCTATGTCGCCGAAATCTCGCAGCTGACCAAGCAAAATCCGGAAGGCAAAGCGTTTCTCGACAATTGCCAGGAAAAAGGGAACTGGCTGATCAGCAGTCTCAAGCAGCGCGCTAAGACGATCCTTAAGGTTGCGACCGAAATCGTGCGCCAGCAGGATGCCTTTTTTACACACGGCGCCGCCCATCTGCGGCCTCTCTGTCTCAAAAATGTCGCTGACGAGATCGGCATGCACGAGTCGACGGTAAGCCGGGTGACTTCGAACAGGTACATGTTGACTCCGCGCGGGGTGTTCGAGCTGAAGTATTTTTTCGCTGCGCCAATCGCATCCTGCGAGGGCGGCGATGCGCACTCCGCCAAAGCTGTCTGCCATCGGATCAAGGCAATCATAGCCGAAGAATCGCTCGACAAGGTACATTCCGACGAAGACATCGTTGCTCAACTCAAGGAGACCGGCATCGATGTCGCTCGCCGTACCGTCACCAAATATCGCGAGGCGATGAACATCCCTTCCTCCATACGACGGCGCCGCGATAAGCGTTTGTCCGCAGCTGCGATCAAGCGAAGTGACTAACCGACATTCGTGGTCGGCGAGAGGCGACTCTCAACTTCCTCCGGGCCGAAGCAGCTTTCGAAGTCATGGCATTCCCCGCAACTGGGTGCTGTGCATGACGAAAAGCCTTCGGCCTCACACAGCTTGCGGTAAAAGTACTTTTTCCATTTCATGTTTTCTGTGTTGCCTGCCGCCAGCGCGGGAAAATGTCTGGCAAGCAGGCGGCTGAGCTCAGCGCGATTTGAGAGGCCAAGATCCCGCCAAAGATGGTCCGTGCGCATCGCACGCCGGGCGATGATCTTGGCCAAGCGGGCGCTCGCCGGGTCGCCCGGCGCAGCATGCGCTAGCAGCAGCCGGCGCAGCAGCTCCTCTTCCAGTTCCGGCTCGGGCTCGCTCAACTCCTCCAAAGCGAATACGCTGCTGGAGGTAGACGGGAAAGTTGCGGCCAAGACATCACGCAATTCGACAGACGAAAGGCCTGTCCCCTCCGTCGCCAACACCTCGCCCGCCTGGACCTCCTCAAGCGAACGCGAAAGCACGCAGGGCAGCACATGCTGATCGAAGCTCCTCCCTAGCTCGGACCCACGCCATTGCGCGCGTGGATAGGCAGCCATCATCGTAACGGCCGGCTTCAGCTTCCGGCATGACAAAGCGCCTTGTTGACCGCAGGGATGATCTTGTCGCCCCAGAGCTCGATCTGGCGCAGCATCGTCTTTTGGTCGAAGTCGCCCAATTGAGTCTGAACTGCGATCTGGTCCGGTTTCAAGACATCGATCTCTTCCAGCAGGCGATCAATCACGCGATTTACGCTGCCAATCGGCAAATTTTTGCGCATGGTCTCGAAGGACAGATCCTGCTGGGTCGGTGTCTCCTGCAGCAGGTAGCCATCGTGGCTCTGTTGGCGGCGCTGATGCAGGGCTTCAGAAAGCCGGCGCTGGAAGCGGGCATTGTCGAGATAGCTGTTGATCTCCAACTCGTCGTGGCTGGCATAGCAGCAGCGCAGCAGCGATATCTTGACGTCGGTGACGTTCTTTTCCTCGGATGCCGCCGCCCTCTCGACTGATTCACGCAGTGTGGTCAAAGTCTCTAAGCCGTCGTGGAAGGCTGTGACAAAAAAATTGTGCCCCTCGCGGTAGGCCCGAGCCATCCGTGCGGCTCCGCCAGCGATCCAGATAGGCGGCGTCGGCTGCTGGACTGTGCGGACCGAAATCGCTGTTGGGGGGATCTTCTCATACTGGCCGTCGTGTTCGAAGACGTTTTGGTTGAGGCCCTTGAGAATGATGTCCAGGTATTCCGAAAAGACGGCCGGCGCCTCATCGATGTCCACGCCGAACCGTTCGAACTCGAACTGCTGGTATCCCAAGCCTACGCCGAGCTCGAGACGGCCGTTCGCAACGATGTCGGCGAAGCCGATCTCGGACAGCAGGCGCTGCGGTTGGTAAAGCGGCAGCACGCAGACGGCAGTGCCCAGGCGAATCGTGCTTGTCAAGCCGGCGCAGTGCGCCACCATCATCAGCGGGGATGGTATGAGGCTGTAATTGTTGAAGTGGTGCTCAGCAAACCACGCGGTGTTGAACCCAGCCTGCTCCGAAGCGACGGCCTGTTCGATGGAGTTGCGGATGACGCTTTCTGAGGATTGGTGATAGCCACGCTGGGCGGCCAGAATGAAAGTGGCAAATTCCATGATTTCTCCTCGTTATAGACACGTCAGCCGACCGGGAATGTGCTCGGCATGCGCATGCTTGGATCTCAAGCACCTCGGGTGCGTCGTGGAGCCGAGGCTTCATAATGCTCGGCCGGTCGCCCTGCGAATGCCTGGCAATTAACCTGCGGCCTCCGCAAAACATTCGTCATAGAGTTCGCTGGCGTTTCCCGCATCACCGAACGAGGTCCAGCCGCCGTCCACGTAGAGGATCGAGCCGTTGATGTATGAGGCGTCAGACGAAGCAAGGAAGAACGATGCATCTGCGACGTCTTCTGGCCGTCCCATCCTGCCCATGGGGATGCGTCGTCCGATTGCTGCCAGGTCGATGCGGCCGGCTTTGGCCAACTGAGCAAGTGCGGGCGTGCGGATGTGGCCAGGAGCGACGGTGGCTGTCCGAATTCCGACCGGGCCGAGTTCGGCCGCCATGCAACGGGTCAGCATATCCATCCCCGCCTTGGAGGCGCCGTAGGCATGGCGCGGCGCGAACGGCAGAAAGCTGTCGATCGACCCGAGATTGAGGATCACGCCGCCCGGGCGCATAGCCTTGATCGCTTCGCGCGCGCAGGTGAAGGCGCCGGTAAGGTTGACATCCAGGACGTGTTCGAGCTGTTTCGACAGTTGCTCGATCGCAGGCACAATCCTGTCGGCGGTATCAGCACTATTGACCAGAACATCGATATACCCGAAGCGTCGCCTCAGCTCTTCGAACATCGACACCACATCGCTCTCGACGGCCACGTCCAGCGATTTCGCCAGATGCTTGCCGGGGAGCGATGTAGCCAGCTCTGCCGCTGCAGTGCCATCTTTATCAGCAATCACGACGGTGTCGCCGTTCGCGGCAAAGCGGCGAGCGACGGCCGCGCCAATGCTTTTTGCGCCACCGGTGACGAGCACGATTCGCGCATCTGTGCATTCGGCCGGACAGGAGAGCTCGGCTTGGAGCGCACTATCCACCGGCGGGTGAGCATCCCCCGGCTGGTTGAATGACATCCAGCCTCCGTCGACTGCCAGCACCGAGCCGGTGATGTAGCGCGCCTGCGTGCTGCTCAGAAAACGCACGACCCTGGCGATCTCGTCGGGGCGAGCCAAGCGCCCCATCGGCACGCGGCGGCGTATCGCCGCGAGGTCCATTTTGCCGGCGCGTGCCAGTTCTGTGACCATTGGGGTGCGGACGGAGCCCGGCGCCACCGCCGTGACGCGGATTCCTCGCATAGCCCACTCGCACGCAAGGGACTTTGTCAACGAGATCACGCCAGCTTTCGAGGCTGCGTAGGCGTTGCGCCTGGGATTGCCGACCACGCCCGCCATCGAAGCCACATTGACGATCGCACCGCCCGGCCTCATGCGCCGCGCCGCTTCCCGGGCCATAACGAATGGCCCAATAAGGTTCACTGTCACGCCGCGTCGGAAGGTATCGACAGCGGTGTCGATGATCCTATCCATCGTGGGTCCAACCGCCGCATTGTTGATGAGGACATCGATTTGCGCGAACCGTGCTTCGACCTGGCCGAAAAGTGAGAGCATGTCCTTCTCTCGCGACACATCGCACTCCAGACCGACGTGCGGCGACCCGAGATCCCGAGCCAGTTCAACCACACCACTGCCCGGAAGGTCCACCGCAACTACAGTGTCTCCGTCCGCGGCAAGGATATCGACCAGGGCACGGCCGATCCCGCCCGCGGCGCCTGTGATGATTACGGTGCGTGCTGCCAGTTTCACGAGAGCTTCTCCACGATGACCGCTTGTGATCTCAGCCCATCGACCTTGGGCGGAATGAAGGGTCGAGCCAAATCGTTGCAGTGACCGCCAGTTGCGGCCCCACACAGATCTCAATCCCGCAAGGCGCTCATCCTCCATTTCTACCCACTTATGCAGCTCCCAGTTGGGGACCCTCGACGCCATCTTGGTCGGTGGGGATGTGACGCTTGAGCAGCTGGTAGATGGGATCGTCTGGATGTGGTGCTCCAATCGGCTGTCGCCGGCCGAACCTATCTGCCTCAAGAATCGCTGGCGGGATTTGCTCCTCAACCCAATCGTAGACGACTGTCCGTTCCGCAATTCGCCACTCGTCCTGCCTCTTCTGAAACAGATCGCAGTAACGGCCGCAAAGCAGCGTCTGACGTATTTCTTGGTCTGTATCCGGTCCGCGTTGCAGCGCGGTGAAATAGCTCTCGACCGCGGCCTCTGCTGAACTGATGAAGTCGATCAGGCTGTTCGTGATTTGATGGATGTTACGCTGCCCCGGCAGACCGAGAGCAAATTGGATGAAGTCCTCTGCCGGTCCGCAATAGGGACCGTGCCTGTCATACGCTTCGGGCCAGTATGCGCTACGCAGCGCCGCCTCATCGGCGCGGTCTATCCCGCGGCAGTACCGATACAGGCAGTTGCGGATCGCCTCTCGGTCACGCAGTTCGGTAATTTTCGCGTGGTCGACAGGTTCTGTCGCGAATTGTATGATTGTTTTGTCCTTCCCGACGCCAGTCTGCACTTTGCGTGTGTCTCTCTCTACAATTGAGTTAGCGGGGGGCTCGTCAACTTCCAGAGCTTGTTCGGGGCAGGCTCTTACCCCTTGTGAGGCAAGCAGTTGCTCCCCATCGGCAACATCAATATCACCGGGCAAGATGTAGCCGTCGTCATCAAGCTTGAAGACTCTCGGCGCCCGCGCCAAGCAGCGCGCATGACCCTGGCATCTGGCTTTGTGTACGATGACACGCATAGCGAACTCCAATGTCGTTGGCGGAAACTTCAGGACCAGTCCAGGATCAGATTCTCGATCCCGAACACATGGCCGCCGAAGGTGATGGGTTCAGTCCCTGTCTTGATCCGAAAGGCTGGGATGCGCGCCAGCCACTCCTCCAGGCCAATGACAATCTCCCGCCGGGCAAGGTGTGAGCCAAGACAACGATGGGGACCATAGCCAAAGG
Source organism: Mesorhizobium sp. M5C.F.Cr.IN.023.01.1.1 (assembly GCF_003997585.1). NCBI lineage: Bacteria > Pseudomonadati > Pseudomonadota > Alphaproteobacteria > Hyphomicrobiales > Phyllobacteriaceae > Mesorhizobium > Mesorhizobium sp. M5C.F.Cr.IN.023.01.1.1. Next base: position 51,633 of record NZ_RZSU01000021.1, read on the forward strand.
CAGCGTGCCGGTTGTCCTCGCGCGCCAGATCGATCTCATTCGGGTATTCGAATTCCGCCGGGTCACGATTGGCAATCATCGTGGCACAGGAAACATAGTCTCCCTTGCGGATCGGCGCGCCTTTGAAGTCGACATCCTTCGTTGCCACTCGGATCATCTGAATGGTCGAATAGGCGCGCAGCAATTCTTCCGCGGCGACGGCAATCCGGTCCGGTTCGCTTCGTAGCAATTCCTGATCTTTGGGGTTGCGCGCGAGATGGGCCAAGTCGAAGCATATGGCTGCTGAGACCGTGTCGAGCCCCGCGACGAACACAAGCACGCCGATGCCACGGACTTCTTCGTCACTGAGCAGACGGCCCTCGACCTTTGCCTTCACGATGAAGGTCATGAAATCATCGACCGGCTCCTTGCGGCGCTCGGTGGCAAGTTCGTCGATGAAGGCCACGATCGTCCGGGCTGCGGGTGGTCGTTGCTCCTTATCGCCGTGGAGCAGATCTCTAGCCCAGCCGACAAATGTTTCTAGTCCGTCGTCCGAAAGCCCAATAAAGCGAAGGAAGATATTGACCGCGAACGGAACTGCAAAATCCTTCATGATGTCGCAGCTCGTGCCTGATGCGGCGATCCTGTCGATCAGCTTGATCGCTCGTTCCCGGACAGCCGGCTCCAATGCCATTACCCGCTTTGGCGAAAGCAGCGGATTGAGCAGTGAGCGAAAAACACCGTGGAATGGCGGATCGAGCTCAAGCGGGATCATCGGCCAGCTCTCGCCGAGCACAGAGGCGAAGATGCTGCGATGGCTGGAAAACGTTTCGGTGTCCTGCAGCACCCGGCGCTGGTCGCTCGCGCGAGTGATGACCCAGGTACCCCGACCGTCGCGCGTGTTGCTGGTTGAATAAAAGATCGGAGGCCCGGCATGAACGCAAGCAACCGCTGCATGCGGATCCCCGTTGGCCGTCGGCAACATGCCGGGCGACGTAAACAGGCTGAAGTCCCTCACCATTTCGGGCGGGACATGATCTGGAACCGGCCGCGATTTAACCGCGCCAGAATCGAGAGACCGTTCATGAGATGCTGTCGGCATTTGCATGCAATCGTTGGTGCAAGCTCCGTGCCGAATTCGTCTTTCGATAATCCTTGCCGTTTGCTGGGCAACAGGTGGCGCCTGTGCTGACTTACTGGTCGGGATTGCAACATTCTTGTCCAGCGTCGGACACAGAATGTAGAAAGCTAGACACCGACTTGGAGCAACTCAATTGGTGGGATCGCTAGCCGATCATGTGCCCGGGGAGCATCCAGTTCGAAAGGTTGCGCTAAGCGGTTTGGTGACTTGGCCGAGGTCACCCAGGTGGAAATGACCAACACTTGTTCGTGAGCCTAGTGGCGCTCCCCTCGATGATGTCTGGCGGGGTGGTTAGCCGCCTCCGTGGGACAAGGTCAGTCTACAAGAATGGGCTATAGCCTCTCCTCGCCTGCCTCATTGGCCCTCCTTCAGAGCCGGCCACACGAGCTTTCGTCTTTCAGCACGGCGTTTTCTCGCCAGCTACCAGAGCCACACCGATGCCGTTAATGAGCGTCCAGTCGAGGGGTTGTGTGGCCCTGTCCATCTTGCCCAGCACCTTGGCTTCGCATTTGCCGGTGCGGCGGAAAGCCTTCAAGACGCAGTTCTTGACCTTCTCCAGATCAGCCTCGGACGGATATCGGCAAGGGTTCAGCTCGTCCTTTTGAACTTGCGCATCTTCGTGTTGGCGAACCCCAGGCCGCCCGACATATTTGCGGCCTATCCGGCACCTCAACTTCGAACAACCTTGCGGCAAGCTCTTGGGATAGCCCACGCTCGTGCCTCCACCACCCGCTCAGCAGAGCCAGATTTGTCGTTGATGGCACGGTACTTGCGCAGTCATTCGCAGACGCGTCACGGACCGAGAGTGTCGTCCCATGAATTCAATCACCAAAAAGGCCGCCCGACGTTGCTGGGACCGCCTGCAATTACCTTATCCCAGAATTGGGAGCAACGGCTTCAAAAGGGATAACTCATCACCTCAATTCTGTCGATCGCGCGGCCATCGAACCGCAGCCATCGATCAGACTTCCGCCTCGTTGCACTCATTGCGACCGCCTTGGTGCTTGCGACGACCGCTCAATTCTGGCTGCCAGGATAACCGCATATGGCGACGGAACTTCCTGCTTCAAAGCAATATAGAGATCGTCGATCATCCCCCCATCAAGGCCTCGATCGAGGACACCGCGTTCGGCTTGCTTGGTTCGCAGTGAACAGGCCGCACTTCGACGGATGCGATCGATGCGACCGCGCCGAGAACTCTCCCGCATTGTCGACGGTTGTGTCCGTCGGCCCTCCGATGAGGCCTCGGATGCGTGGGCGCCGAGGCCTCGACTGAGGCCGACTGGCCGCCGCCGGAAGGTCTAGCGGCTTTGATCCCCGGCGATATAGCCACCCCTGCTGCAACAGCTCCTAGCTGGAGAACTCATTCATGACCGAATCGGCGACAGATTTAGTGGACGCGGCTCTGTTCGACCGAGATCGGCTTGACCCAGAAAGTCCCTATCAACGGTCTGGCCCCGCATGGGGTGCGATCATTTCGCTTTCCTTCGGCACCTTCGGGCTTGTGACGGCAGAGTTTCTGCCCGCCAGCGTTCTGACACCGCTCGCGCATGATCTCGGTATCAGCACGGGCACGGCTGGACAGGCGCTAACAGCGACCGCAATCGTCGCGGCGATCTCGGCACCGACAATGGCCATCGTGACAAAGCGTCTGGACCGCAGGGTCGTCATCTGGGCGATGACGCTGCTGCTGATCCTGTCGAACGTTCTGGCGGAGGTTGCGGGGTCGCTGCCGGTGTTGCTGGCGGCACGCGTCGTCCTCGGCATATCGCTCGGTGGTTTTTGGTCAATTTCGGCAGCGTTGGCAATGCGGCTGGTTCCAAGTCACCTCATGCCGCGCGCCATGTCGATCATCCTCACCGGCGTTTCTGTCGCCTCCGTCTGCGCGGCTCCAATCGGCGCTTATGTCGGTGACATTTGGGGATGGCGAGCCTCGTTCAAGGTCGCCGCAATCGTGAGTGCCGTTGCGCTGCTCGTGCAACTCGTAACCATTCCGCCACTGCCTCCGATCGAAGTGCGCAGATTCCGCAGTCCGCTGGATGTCGCGAAGAATCCGACGATGAAGGTTGCGGTCCTAGTCGTGCTATTGGTCGCTTCCGGCCATTTTGCCAGCTTCGCCTACATCCGCGACTTTCTCGAGAGCGTTCCTCCGCTCGACAAGAAGTCGATCCCGCTCGTGTTCCTTGCTTCTGGCACGGCCGGCGTCTTCGGCAATTTAGCGGGCGCATTCCTCACCAAACACAGTCTCAAGGCAGTCGCGGCCCTGCCGCCCCTGCTCATTGCCGTAGCCGCTGTCTCGCTCCTGACTATGGGAGCATCGGCCTTGACCTCGGCAATTGCAGTTGCCGTATGGGGCTTTGCTTTTGGCGCGGTCCCGGTCGGATTGCAGACCTGGATGGTGCTGCGCGCCGCTCCGAAACAGGCCGAGAGCGCTGGTGTACTGATGGTCATAGCCTTCCAAGTGGCGATCGCAGCCGGCACAACTTTCGGTGGCCTATTGGTGGATCACACGGGCATTGCCAGTGTCTTTCTCTACAGCGCGGTTGCCACGTTCCTCGCTGTCTTGACAGTATTTCTGCTCGGCCCGAACCGCAACAGCTGACCGCCTGGTGGGGAGTGACGACGGTCGGTGGCGTTAACGCTATTGTCACCTCTGAGCTCGGCCAAAGGCCGCGGCTTCGTCGTAACCATGCCTTCGATGGGGCAGCGCCAAATTGCTACCTGCTCATCGCGTTATGACAATACAGCGCGCTTATTGCGTCATCGTGTTCCCGATCTCGGCTTCAATGCCCGGCTACTCGCTGCGGAGGCAGATGGGCGCCGGCGTCCCACCGACAACGATCGGTCTTTCTCATGTAGCTGTTCTCATGTAGCTGTCGGGGAAACGCGGCAGGTTTTCCGCCAGAACCCGCCAGTCGTCGCGCTCGCGTTCGCCTTCCTTGCGCGCACCGAACAACTGGATGATCATCTTGCCGTCGGACCCATATGCTTCGAGCGAGGTGACGTGACTGTCATTGGTCGGCTTGCGCACGGCCCAAACCTCACGGATTTGGTGGCTCCTGAGATGCAGCCGGAAGGTTTCGTCCAGCACATAGATGCACGGCCCGATCTGCTTGACCGACTTGATTAAGCCGGAATGGGTCTGGATAGAGCCTCGGTTGCCGACGAAGCACATGATCGGCAATTCGTCTTCGGCCGCACGCTGGAGCACGGCGCCAACTGCAGCATTGTCGAGCAGCCAAGCGTAATCCTGGCCTACCATGCGCAAAGCCTGGCAGCGGCTGAGCTTGAGCGTCTTCAGAAGGTTGACGTCAGTCAGCCGGCTCCAGTGCTCGCGTAGGTCGTCCACCGTGCCGGCCCGGTCCGCAGTCCTCGCGCCCAGGTCGGCTACTCTCGCCTTAAGCGACATGGTCGGCTCCTGGTTGGCGGATACGAGCTCGGCCACCAGCTTTCGATAGGCATGAAGGTTGGAGACCGGCCTGAGATGCACCTTATGCACTGCTGCGCCGGCGGCGTCGAAGAATTGCAAACTGCGCTGGATTCCGCCGCGATGGCGCCTTTCAACAGCGAAACCATACCTCCAAGCCTGCGGGAAGACGCGAAGGTCGAATTCGTCACCAAGGACCATGGCGTGATTGTTGCCGGTTATCACTTTGTTGAAGACGCCAATCTTTTCGTGCACGGCACCTTGATTGCGGGTCAGCGCCGTCACTTCGCCCACGAATTCGAGGCCCGTCAGCAGGTGATTGACGCGCGGGTCGATGCGTGCCGCGCCGAAACCGCAATGGGCCGCGACCAGTTCCGCTTCCGAAATGCCCAATTGGGCGGCGAAATCACGCGCGGGAATGCTCGGACAGACTTCCCACGCACGCCGGATTTCGTTGGGCGACCGCTTCTTGCGCTGATCCATGTTTTTAACCCCGCCCCGTTCTTCTTTTGACGATCGGTCGAAAAAAGGGCCTCAGGGGTGTGCACGGCGGACGCGATTGATCGTCAGGCACACGCCAGTCGAATCCTGTCTCCGGGCGGTCAGCGGCCAATCGCCGGTAGAGAGCGATTGTTGGGTGGTCGGCGCCAATCGGCCGATCGAGCATTCGAGTTCCACCGGCGGTGCTGCTTTCCCACACAAGGCGGGTCTGAGGGAGGAGCGACATATTGCTTCCTTCGTTCTTCGATTGCGAGGGCAACCCAAAGGTGAATCGGCCGGCAATTTTGCCGCCGCAACGAAGGCTCTCAAAAGTCGTGCCAGTTGCTCCGCGGCAAGCTCTGAACATCTTTGGCTCTGTTCATTGCTTTACGCGTGAGTGCATCGCGAACTCAGGCGCCCCTCCTGTGACGCGGACGCGACAAACCCGACAGTAAGTGTCGGTTGTCGGACGTCTCCCCAGCAATCGAGCATAGAGACGTCGGGATGTCCTACCGTTTTTACACACGTCTTCCCTTTGGCACGGTTCATGCGAGATGATCCGCGAAAACGTCACGGACCGAGGAGAAATCGAGCCATGATTACGCTCACCGACAACGCTGTTGCCGCCATCAAGGCCGCTCTTTACCGCGCCAGCGAGCCGGCGGAAGGATTTCGCATCATGGTCCATGCCGGCGGCTGCGCCGGCTTCCAATACTCAATGGGCCTGGAGAGCGTCTCACATGAGGGCGATACGATCATCGAGCGAGATGGGCTCAAGGTGTTCATGGATAGAGGCTCCCAACCCCATGCCGCCGGCATGACCGTCGACTTCGTCACAGGGCTCGAAACATCCGGCTTTGTTTTCGATAACCCCAATGCGCAGGAGAAGTGCAGCTGCGGCAAGTCCTGCAAATGATTGCAGGGGAACAGGCTATGTTCGACTATAGCGACGCCAAGGAATACTGCGTCAAACCGGTAACCCCCGGCGCTCTGGAACCAGCCGACACGCACTGTCGGCCCGGAACAATTGCGTTCGGTGATGTGCCAAATCGCGATCATCGATCGTTGCCGTGGGCAAGCAAACAACATTGCCCGAAACAGCTGAATTCCCGGCGGATGCCGCCACCAAATGGCAATGTCGGCAGCGACCGGTCAGCCAAGCCATCGCTCGCCCGGCCGCCCACCTCACCAGATACGATATGCGCCAGAGGTTCAATGGCCCGCCTACCCTTGAATCATTTCAGCAGTTGAAGGATCACTCCCATGAGACCTGTCTATCTCGACAACAACGCAACGACGCGGGTTGATCCTGCAGTCCTTGGAGCGATGTTGCCTTTCTTTACGGAGCAATTTGGCAATCCTTCGTCCATGCACGCCTATGGCGCATCGGTTGCTGAAGCCGTGAGAAAGGCGAGGCGGCAGTTGCAAGCCCTCATCGGCGCGGGATTCGAGGACGAGATCATCTTCACCTCGGGCGGGACTGAAAGCGACAGTACAGCCATCCTTTCGGCGCTCGAGGTAATGCCCGGTCGAACGGAAATAGTGACTTCCGCGGTTGAACATCCGGCCGTTCTGAAGTTGTGCGCGCACCTTGAAAAGACGCGCGGCGTCAAGGTGCACATTATCCCAGTCGATCACCACGGCCGGCTCGACCTGGACGCCTACAGAACCGCCCTCACCCCACAAGTGGCAATCGTCTCGATAATGTGGGCGAACAGTGAGACCGGTACGATCTTTCCCGTGGTTGAGCTTGCCGACCTAGCCAGGGAAGTCGGCGCGCTTTTCCACACTGATGCAGTGCAGGCGGTCGGAAGGTTTCCGATTGAGCTGAAATCGACCGCGATCGACATGCTGTCGCTCTCCGCCCACAAGCTGCATGGTCCAAAGGGGATAGGCGCGCTTTATGTAAGACGTGGCGTGCGCTTCTCCTCCCTGATCAAGGGTGGCCACCAAGAGCGCGACCGGCGTGCAGGCACTGAAAACACACCCGGCATAGTCGGACTGGGCATGGCGGCCGAACTCGCCTTGAAATTCATGGACGAGACAACACGAATAAAATGGTTGCGCGACCGCCTTGAGAACGGGATCATCCAGCGCATCCCAAACGCATCCATCAACGGCGATCCGCAGGAGCGATTGCCAAACACTGCAAACATTGGATTCGAAGGTATCGAAGGCGATGCAATCCCAATTGTCCTCAGCCGGCTGGGAATCGCCTGTTCCGCCGGGTCCGCCTGTGCCTCTGGCTCAATGGAACCGAGCCATGTTCTGATCGCTATGAACGCGGCATGTGGGGCAGTCCGCTTCTCCTTGTCGCGTGACAACGGCGAAGATGACGTAGACCGCGTGCTTGAGGTCCTGCCTGCGATCATCGAGAAACTACGTGCCGTTCCCAGTGCTGGACTGTGCGGGCGAGGTGCAGAACACCTTCATTCCGGCCCGGGCCCGAGCGGCACAATAGCCGACGCCCACTCATGAGCCGTGAGGACTTCCTCAACGTGACGACCCTACGCAATGGAGAGCAGGCAACCCGGGGTCGCCTTCACCACTTCAGAAAAGCTTGAGATCGCCAAGTCTCTTGCCCCAGCCGCCGTGCCAGAGGTCGGCACGCCGTCAGCAATGTCACCAACGCATCGACACCACAATTTCGCGCCGGGAGAATACAATGAACTGCTCCGCTGACAGCCGCCCGATTGATCCCACCGATATCCTGGCGCGACTGAAGGGCCTGTCGGCTGCGGAGGACTTCTTCGCCTGCCTTGGCGTCTCCTACGACCCGAAAGTGATGAATGTCTCGCGGCTCCATATCATGAAGCGCGTGGGCCAATACCTTGCCGAAGAAGATTTCTCCGGTCTGCCTGACCAGGTAATCGCCGCGCGGGTGCGCGCCAAGCTGGAACGCGCCTACGAAGATTTCGCGACTTCCTCGCCGCTCACGCAACGTGTGTTCAAGGTGCTAAGGGACCACGATCCAAACATATGTCCCGCACCTGGCCGCGCCTTCGTCCCGCTCGACTCTGCACTGAAGCGGTTCGGAAAGTAATGAGCCCGACACGGCTGCGACGCGACAATGTCGGGAAGTCGACAAATCCAGTCCTCATGACGCCTCCTCGGACGCAAACGAAGCCACCTTCTGGAATAGAGGCAGGAAGAAGACTTGGCATGAACGATGCAGGCAATGAGGTGAACCGCCAAGCACGCATCCGGACTGGGAGCTTAGAGAAATCGCCAATGCACATCGTAATCTGCATCAAGCAGGTGCCGGATTCGGCCCAGATCCGCGTCCACCCGGTGACGAACACGATCATGCGTCAGGGTGTGCCGACCATCATCAATCCTTACGACCTGTTCGCCCTCGAAGAAGCGCTCAAACTGCGCGACGTTCATGGTGGCGAGGTTACTGTGCTCACAATGGGTCCGCCCATGGCGGAGGACTCGCTGCGAAAGGCGCTCGGTTACGGTGCTGACCGAGCAGTTCTCTTGACGGACCGCTATTTTGCCGGATCCGATACGCTGGCGACCTCCTTTGCTCTTTCGCAAGCAATCGCAAAAATTGGGGAGACTTTCGGCAGGCCAGACATCGTCTTCACCGGCAAGCAGACGATTGACGGCGATACCGCCCAGGTCGGACCAGGCATAGCCAAGCGCCTGAATCTATCGCAACTTACCTACGTCGCGAAGATTGCCTCCATCGATCTCAAAACGCGCGAGATCGAAGTCGCGCGTCGCGCCGAAGGCGGCACCCAGTTGCTGAAGAGCAGACTCCCCTGCCTCATTACCATGCTGGAAGACACCAACGAAATCCGCCGGGGCTCGCTCCAGCAGGCTCTTTGCGCGGCGCGCAGCCAAGTCGTGAAGTGGACTGCAGCCGACGCCGGCATTGACGATCTCACCCGGTGCGGTCTGCGTGGCTCGCCGACAGTCGTCAAGCGTGTTTTCGCCCCCACCGCACGGGCAGAAAGCGCGGCGCAGATCGACACCGCGGAAAAGGGCTTGCAGGACATCGCCGATGAACTCATCGCCGATATCTTAACCCGCCGGCCGGCGCTGGAACATGAGTTGGCCTTCAACAGCGGCACGTGACGGCCAGGAGCAGAAAATGTCGACCGCAAGCCAAGCTACCCCTCGCCTTGCCCCCGGCCGTGCCGGTGTAAAGAAAGAACTTCCCGACCGTTTCAAAGACTACCGGCACGTGTGGGTCTTCCTCGAGCTCGAACGCGGCAATGTGCATCCTGTATCATTCGAACTGCTGGGTGAAGGCCGCAAATTAGCCGACAAGCTTGAAGTCCAGCTCGCGGGCGTCGTGCTGGGACCGCCGGGCGAGATGGTCGAGGACGCTGTTGCCGAGGCCTTCGCTTACGGGGCGGATCTTGTCTACATCGTCGATGCGCCGCCGCTCGCCGACTACCGCAACGAGCCGTTCGCCAAGGCGCTCACGGATCTGGTCAATACCCATAAACCCGAAATCCTCCTTCTCGGCGCGACCACACTGGGCAGGGATCTTGCGGGCTCGGTAGCGACGACCCTGCAGACGGGGCTCACGGCCGACTGCACCGAACTTGATGTAGATTCCGACGGTTCACTCGCCGCGACCCGTCCGACTTTTGGTGGCTCGTTGTTGTGTACGATCTATACACTAAATTACCGGCCGCAAATGGCGACGGTGCGACCAAGGGTCATGCCTATGCCGCAACGGGTGGATAAGCCGGTCGGGCGTGTCATGCGGCACAAGCTGTCGCTCGTTGAGGACGATATCGTCACCAAAGTCCTCGGCTTCCTACCGGATAACCAGTCGGCAATGGCAAATCTTGCCTATGCGGATGTCGTGGTTGCGGGAGGCCTCGGTCTCGGTGCGGCGGAGAACCTTCAGCTTGTGAAGAATCTTGCCCGAGCGATCGGCGCCGAGCATGGCTGTTCGCGCCCCTTGGTCCAGAAGGGCTGGATGCCGGCTGATCGCCAGATTGGCCAAACTGGCAAGACCATTCGACCGAAGCTTTACATCGCGGCCGGAATTTCCGGCGCCATCCAGCACCGAGTTGGGGTCGAGGGGGCCGATCTCATCGTCGCGATCAACACCGATCCGAACGCGCCGATTTTCGAGTTCGCCCACCTCGGGATCGTCACGGATGCAATCCGCTTCCTGCCCGCACTCACGGAAGCCTTCACCCGGCGGCTGTCGCCGCACAGTCGAGACAAGCTTGCGAGTTGAGGGAGAGGACATGATTGAACAATTCGATGCCATTGTGGTCGGAGCCGGCATGTCCGGAAACGCAGCTGCTTACACTTTGGCAAGCCAGGGGCTGAAGGTACTGCAGTTGGAGCGCGGGGAATATCCGGGCTCTAAGAACGTCCAGGGCGCCATAATGTACGCGAACATGCTGGAGAAGATCATCCCGGACTTCCGGGATGATGCGCCCCTCGAGCGGCACCTGGTCGAACAGCGACTTTGGGTGATGGACAACACATCTCACACCGGAATTCATTACCGGTCGGACGACTTCAATGAGGCGAAACCCAACCGCTACACGATCATCCGCGCCCAGTTCGACAAATGGTTTTCCCGCAAGGTGCGCGAGGCTGGCGCGACGGTCCTGTGTGAGACGACCGCGACGGAACTCGTCCGTGATGGCAATGGCAAGGTGATCGGCGTCCGCACAGACCGGGCTGGCGGAGTGGTCTTCGCGAATGTGGTCGTTCTCGCAGAAGGGGTGTCGGGATTGCTTGGCACTCGCGCAGGCCTGCGCGAGATGCCGAAGCCGGAGACCGTGGCGCTTGCCGTCAAGGAAATGCATTTCTTGCCCGAAGAGGTCATTGACCAGCGGTTCGGTGTCAAGGGCGATGAAGGCTGCGTAATCGAGGCCGTGGGCACGATCTCTCGCGACATGGCCGGGCTCGGCTTCCTTTACACCAACAAGGAGTCGATTTCACTCGGCATCGGCTGCCTGGTCTCGGATTTCGCCGCGATGTTGGAGAGCCCGTCCGCCCTCCTAGACGCGATGAAAAACCATCCTTCGATCCGGCCGCTGATCGCTGGCTCGGAGGTGAAAGAATATGCCGCCCATCTTATCCCCGAAGGTGGTTACAGGGCCATTCCGCAGCTCTTCGGCGACGGTTGGGTCATCGTCGGCGACGCAGCGCAACTGAACAATGCCATTCACCGTGAGGGTTCGAACCTTGCCATGACCTCGGGTCGTGTCGCGGCTGAGGCGATCATCAAAGTCAAAAGCCGCAACGGTCCTATGACCAAAGGGAACCTTGCGCTCTACAAGACGATGCTGGATGAATCCTTTGTGATCAAGGATCTTAAGAAATACAAGGACATGCCAGCCTTACTCCACACCAATTCCAGCAACTTTTTTACCAGCTATCCGCGGTTGATGTCGTATGCCGCTCAGAACTTCATGCGTGTCGACGGCACGCCGAAGATCGAGAAGGAAAGGGCCACCACGGCCGCCTTCATCAACGCGCGCTCGCGCTGGGGGTTGGTCAGCGACGCGGTCCGGCTGGCATTGGCATGGCGCTGAAGAGGGTACAAGATGACGATCGCAGTGACGAAGGTTCGTGTCGAGGACAAGCTTTACCAGAACCGCTACCTGGTCGATTCCGGCCGCCCCCATATCATAGTGCGACCGCACGAGAAGCCAAGCGCGAACTTGCTTGCGTTGACCTACGTCTGTCCAGCGAAATGCTATGAGTTGAATGACAGGGGCCAAGTCGAGATCACCGCCGACGGCTGCATGGAATGCGGCACCTGCCGGATATTGTGCGAGAAAGGCGGCGACATCGAGTGGAACTATCCGCGCGGCGGCTTTGGTGTCCTGTTCAAGTTCGGATGATCAGCCGGGACCGTGCCAAGAGCATGCCGGCAGCGAGCAACTGCGGCACACCATGAGCCTCTCCATCCACTTGCAAAGAGCTAGTGAATATTGGGCGTTCGCAATTCAAATTTCCTCGACTGGTAGGGGTGTCCTCAGGCCACGGCGGCGGCCTGTGCGCCGGACTTACCACCGGTAACGTGGTCGAGCCCCTTTGGGACAACGTTCGGCCATCGTGCCGGATGGCAGCCACAACGGCCGGTGAGCAAATGGAACGGCACAATCCATGACAAAGACGTATGTGCTAGTGCATGGTGCCTGGCATGGCGGATGGTGTTGGCGGGACGTCGCCGCCAATCTTCGCAAGATGGGATGCCACGTGGCCACGCCGACCCAGACAGGTGTCGGCGAACGCGCACATTTGCTGTGCAAGGACATCACGCCCGACACATTCGTGACCGACATCGTCAACCACATTGTAACGGAAGAGCTGAGCGATGTGATCCTTGTCGGTCACAGTCTAGGCGGCATCAGCATCACCGGCGCCGCCGACCGGATACCCGACCATATCAGCCATCTCGTTTATCTCGCTCGACGGCGCCATCGTCGAGAGCGGTCAAAGTGTATTCAGCACCATGCCCCCCGACATCGTCGCCGCCCGTCGAAAATTGGTTGCGGAGGAAGGACGGGGTATCTTCATGCCGACTCCGCCGCCAACAGCATTCGGCATTCCCAAGGGACACTCGCTCACGGACTGGGTGCGGCGCCGGATAACACCGCATGCGGCAAGCACCTACGAAAGCAGACTTAAGCTCGAGCCCCCGCTCGGCAACGGCAGGCCCCGAACCTATGTCGTCTGCACTAATCCGCTCCACCCGCCGACGGCGGGAGCGCGAGAATGGGTCGCGAAGCAGGATGGCTGGGCGTGGCAGGAACTCGCCACTGGCCACGACGCAATGATCCTCGCACCGACGGAAGTTGCTCTCCTTCTTAGCGCTGTCGGCTGAGGAACCAAGTAAAGGGTGAGCGGGCGGCCGATTCTCAGGCCGCGGCCTTGAGTTCTGGTGCACGGATGTAGGCCCAACGGGTCGTTCCGGTGGCGCCACCGAAACCACCACCGGAACAAAGGCGGGAGTGGCCTGTCCTGCCGACGTCGCAAGCTTGCGAGCGTTCCGCCGCGGCCGCAGCCCGTAGCGCCGGGCAACCTCCGAGATCACCACGTTCGGCCCCAGGGTCTCGGCGATGACTCCGTCCCTTGTCGTCCATCGACCAATGCCTGCCGACTAACAGCGCCGTTGATCACCTTGAAACGCCGAGGCTGCCGCTCAGGGTCAATCGTAAAGTTCAAGTTCAGACACAAGCCGATCTCCGATCCACCTCAGAATCGGCAGGCCCACAGATCGCGGGCACTCCTGGAAGGACACAGCGCTTACCCTTGAAATATGGAGAACCATGGCTTTACGCCGTCGGCAGTTGAGCTGATCTCGCAATGCTATTTCCCCGGCAACGTCCGCGAGCTGGAGAACTGCGTGTAAAGAACAGCCACACTTGCGCGTTCTCCTCTGGAAGGAACCAATCTTTCGGAACGTGGCAATGGCATCGACGAGCTCTCACGGCCCAGCACGAAGCCGGTTAGGCGCATCGGCGCCCCTGAACACGAGATAGCCGGTTGCGATTCTAACGATACGGCCGGACCGGCGCTGGGACCGCGACGGACGGAGCGTGACCGGCTGATCGACACAATGGAGAAGGCCGGCTGGGTTCAGGCTAATGCGGCTCGAATTCTCCGCCTCACGCCGCGACAAGTCGGCTAGGCGATACGCCGGCATAGTCTCGAGGTGAAGGAAATTCTAAGAGCCTGATGAGCCAATCGTCAGGCCAGTGGTCTTGCGCGCCCTCTGCGCGACAAGGAGTGCTTTGTGCTTCTGAACGGATTTGGACTTGCACTGTCGCAAGCAGGACAAAATTGTGTCGCGCCGGCCTCACACAATCCGACATCGACCCAAATAGTGAACTGAAGCCGCTTTTTTAAGTTGGTATGGCTCTTGCACCTTGAACCGCGACGTTACCAGCAACGGAGCCGTTTGATGTCCTCACCGACAGTTTCGATTGAGGGGCCGACCAGCACGACATCCGAGGGTTTTCTGGCAGCCGCGAAATCCGGTGGCTGCGCACCGTCCTCCTACGGTTCGTCGCCGACCAGCCCGGGCGATGTGGATCCGGCTATTTGGGACAAGATCAAGGATCACCCCTGCTTTTCGGAGGAAGCGCATCACTATTTCGCGCGTATGCATGTGGCGGTCGCGCCGGCTTGCAATGTCCAGTGCAACTACTGCAATCGCAAATACGATTGCGCCAACGAGAGCCGGCCTGGTGTTGTGTCTGAGAAGCTGACGCCCGACCAAGCGCTACGCAAGGTCATCGCGGTTGCCAACGAAGTTCCGCAGCTTTCGGTTCTTGGCATCGCTGGGCCGGGGGATGCCTGTTACGACTGGGAGAAAACGAAGGCAACGTTCGACCGCGTCATCAGGGAAATCCCCGACATAAAGCTGTGCGTCTCCACCAACGGGCTCGTGCTGCCGGACCATGTAGCTGAGCTTGCCGAAATGAATGTTGATCACGTGACGATCACCATCAACATGGTCGACCCGGAAGTCGGCGCAAAGATCTATCCTTGGATTTTTTATGAAAATCGCCGCTACTTCGGCATCGAAGCCGCTCGAATCTTGCACGCGCGGCAGATGCTGGGCCTGGAGATGCTGAGCGCGCGCGGCATCCTCACCAAAATCAACTCGGTGATGATTCCTGGAGTGAACGACCAGCACCTGTTTGAGGTGAACAAAATGGTCAAGGAGCGGGGCGCGTTCCTGCACAACGTGATGCCTCTGATTTCGGACCCGGCGCACGGCACCCACTACGGACTCATCGGGCAGCGCGGCCCAACGGCAATGGAGATGATGGCTCTTCAGGATCGACTTGAAGGTGGCGCCAAGTTGATGCGCCACTGCCGGCAGTGCCGGGCAGATGCTGTCGGCCTGCTCGGTGAAGATCGTGGCCAGGAATTCACGCTGGATGGGATTCCCGACGATGTCACCTACGATGCTGGCAAGCGTCAGGCCTATCGGCAGGTGGTCGCACACGAGCGCCGTGATCATGAGGCGGCGAGGAGCGAGGCCATCGGTATGGTCAAGGCAACAGACTCCGAAAAGTCGCTTCTGGTTGCGGTGGCCACAAAGGGAGGTGGACGCGTCAACGAACACTTCGGCCACGCGAAGGAATTCCAGGTTTATGAAGTCTCGCCTAGAGGGATCAGCTTGGTCGGGCATCGGAAGGTCGAGCGGTATTGCCTCGGAGGCGGGGGCGAAGACGCCACCCTCGAGGGCGTCTTCGCTGCGCTGGAAGGCATACACATAGTGCTATGCGCCAAGATCGGAAATCGCCCGAAGGAACAACTCTCGCGAGCTGGACTGCGCGTAACCGACGCCTATGGCCATGACTACATCGAGACCGCAGTCAGCGCACTTTACGCGGCAGAGTTTGGGATCAGACCACTAGCGGCGACGGCCTGAGCGGTCTCGTCCGATAACC
The DNA here is from genome assembly GCF_003997585.1 of Mesorhizobium sp. M5C.F.Cr.IN.023.01.1.1. Lineage (NCBI taxonomy): Bacteria > Pseudomonadati > Pseudomonadota > Alphaproteobacteria > Hyphomicrobiales > Phyllobacteriaceae > Mesorhizobium > Mesorhizobium sp. M5C.F.Cr.IN.023.01.1.1. The sequence goes on from NZ_RZSU01000021.1 coordinate 67,063, forward strand.
AGGAGTTAGAATGGCTTTCAAGATCATCGCATCCCAATGTACCCAATGCGGGGCCTGCGAGTTCGAATGTCCCTCGGAAGCGATCAAGTTCAAGGGCGACGCCTATGTGATCGATCCAATCAAGTGCACCGAATGCAAGGAGGCCTTCGATAAGCAGCAATGCGTGTCGGTCTGTCCGGTACCGAAAACCTGCGTTCCCGCTTGATTCCTACCGAAACGGTCGGGTTCGCCGCGCGAGGACGCCTGCAACCCGCGACCACACCAAAAGCCTCGAGAAAGGAATGGACAGCATGTGGTCCAGACGCGAACAGGAGGTCGAAATCGGCAGACCGCCACGGTTCATGCAGGGTGAGCGGGTCCGTGCAACACGCCACATAAAAAACGACGGCACCTATCCCGGCAAGGAGATCGGCGAAAACCTCGTGCGGAAGGGCGACGAAGGCTACGTGCGCGACATTGGAACCTTTCTCCAGCAATTCTTCATCTATGCGGTCGAATGGATCGATCGTGGCACGGTCGTCGGCATGCGAGCGCGCGAACTCATTAGCCTCGACAAAGTCGAGGTTCCCTGCGGAGCTGAAGGCATTTCCAACGGAGGAACAGCCGGATGAAAGTAATGATTCGCAGGACCGCTACTGGCTTGTCGGCTTATGTCCCCAAGAAGGATCTCGAAGAGCCGATCACCGAGATTGAGAACGCAGACTTATGGGGCGGGACCGTGACGCTCAGGAACGGTTGGCGGCTCATGCTGCCCGACCTTCCGCGCGATACGCGTTTGCCGATCACCGTCGAGGCGATGAAGATTTCCGACGGGGCCTGATGCCGGTGGGTTCAGTGGCGGAGAGGAAACGCGTATGAACACGATGCTGAGCTGGGACCATCTCGTCGTCGTCCGGGGCAGTTTTGCCAAAAAGCTGATTGACCTGCTGAAGGGCGCTCTCAAGGCCGATCGAGTGATCCCCTATCTCGGTCCTGGTCTTCTGCAGCTTAACACGCCGGAATCACCTGCACCTTGCACCCCTGAAGATGTCGCCGCGGCGCTCAACAAGCGGGCGCCTGCCCCTTCCAGGATTCGCACCAATATGTGGTCGGTCGCGCAGTTTATCGAGCAGCGCCGACATCGTCGGACTCTTCAAGCGTGGATGGCGGAGATATTCGCAGCCCCCGCCGAGCCGACCGTTCTTCACGCCTGGCTCGCAACCCTTCAACTGTCTGTCATCATCGACAGCTGGTACGATGGCGCCATGCGGGCAGCCCTTGCAGAGGCCGGCCAAACAGACGTTGTCGAGATACAAGGAACCACGCGAGCGACCGGAATTGGTAACATCTGGACGAGAACTTACGATTTGTCAGGAACAGAACTCGACGCCGAACAAGTGGCAAGGACGGTGCTCTATGCGCCGCACGGCAGCGTCAGGCCGGCCGCAAACTTCCTCGTGGCTGATTCCGATTACGTCGAAGTCCTAACCGAAATTGATATCCAGACGCCGATCCCGGACGTGGTGAAGCAACGGCGCGTCAACCGGGGCTTTTTCTTCGTTGGCTGTCGCTTCAACGATCAGATGCTGCGCACATATGCCAGACAGATGATGAAGCGCTCCACTGGCCCACATTTTGCGGTGATCGATTCGGCTACGCTGACCAGAAACGAACGTCGTTTCCTTGCCGAAGGCGCAATCACGGTCATCGACATGCCGATCGGCAACGCCGCGGCTCGCCTCGTCGGGGTCGATGCTAGCCAGGATTAATGGCCGGCGATTGCTGGTGAGTCGCTTGCCTCCAAGGGCGAAAACTCAGTTGGGAATACATCTGAGCAGTAATGCTACTGGCAGCACAACGGAGGCTCTGAATTCGTTGGGCCATGTGAAAGGGCCCGCTGCTGCGGGACGTGAGCACGTTGCGGCGGCATTACGCACATGATTTTGTGACACCCGTGGCAAAAGAACTGAAGCGCCCGAGCCGAACCGCGACAAGATATGCAGCGCTCAATGGCTTCGGCAGAAATTTGGCACAGTTTCGACAGTTCGCATGCACCTCCAGGGTCAAGGAGGTTGATTATGCCTGTTTATGTGGGTTGGCGACGCGAGCAGGAATTCCCACTACCTTTGCCCCGGCGGGAACATCGCGTGTGACCACGCTGCCAGCGCCTACGACCGCATTATCGCCAATCGTGACGCCAGGCAGAATGATTGCTCCACCGCCGATCCAGACACGGCTGCCAATGCGAACAGGACGCCCGACCTGCAGGCCGGCCTGTCGCTGCTCGGCATCATGTGGATGATCGGCGGTATAAATCTGCACGGCAGGCCCAATTGCCGTTCCTTGCCCGATTTTGACCTCTACCACGTCAAGAATAACGCAGTTGAAGTTGATGTAGGCATTGGCGCCAATGCGGATATTGAATCCGTAGTCGCAAAAAAAGGGCGGACGGATGACCGTTCCGCGCCCAACCTCTCCCAGCCGCTCGGACAAAAGCTCATGCCAATGCTCCGTGGTCTGCCCCAGCGTATCATTGTACCGCTTGAGCCAAGCCCCGGTGGCCAACAGGTCAGCTTGGATCTCCGGATCCGCCGCATTGTAAAACTCGCCTGCGAGCATCTTTTCTTTCTGGCTACGCATCATAGTCTCCCGTCAGGTCGTGTCCCGTGCAGTGATGCAGGAACGCACATCAAACTGCCTCGGCAACTTTGTAACTCGGTCTGCCGGGCGCGTGGTCAAGCCGGGGCGACAGTTTCGTCTCGACCAACTTCTGCGAATTTTGGAAATATCGCAGATCAACCGGTCGCAGGGCCAATACCTGACGAAGTCGGCAACTGTCCAGCGGTCGAACTCACTTTCATGCCCATCTCAACGGGTGCCATGAGCGCGGCGCAACGCGCTCGAACGCCGAAATACTTAATTCCCAAACACCCTCTAAGATTGAGAAAGTGCATCGTTTTGTACGAAACTAACAATCCCATTAGCTGAAGAGTTTGCAACACATCCGTGTCAGATCCCCATCAGCTTGAACGCCGCCTGGCTGACTTCAGTGTCGGGGTCTTTCAGATGCTCGGGTTCCTGGAAGTGGTTGGCGTTGAAGGCTATCGTTCGACTGGCCAATCTCCCCATGCCGCGCAGCGCTTCACCGAACACATCGGACTGGCGCTTGAACTCCGGACTGTCCTGGTCGGCTGACACGACGGCAATCGGGCAGGTGATCCGGTCGAGATGGCGCATCGGGCTGAATTCCGCCTCTTCCCCCCTCCGTCAGATGCAGGTAGCTGCTGCGCGAGGAAAGCATCACCGGATAGAGATCATACATGCCGCTCATCAGCAAGCCGCCCTTGAGGGCATCCGCCGGTAGGCTGCGCTCCGTCCAGTCGGTGATGAGGACGCAGGCCGCCAGATGCGCGCCGGAAGAATGACCCGCCACATACACCCGGTTCGGGTCGCCGCCGAAACTGGCGGCATTCTTCATCGTCCACTCCACCGCCCGCCTGCAATTCTCGACCATCTGTCGCAGCGTCAGCGTTTTCACACTGCCGAAGTCAGGCGCGGCATAGGCCGCCCCGCGCGAAACGAAGGTCGGGGCCGGATAGGATGCATCCTCGCGAGTGTTTCGGGTCCAGGCACCGCCATGGATGAAGACCAGGACCGGGGCGGCCTTGGCATCCCAGGCGCGAACACATCGATGAGATCTCTGGCATCTGGACCGTATTTTGCCGGACGCGGCGGCATCGCGCGCCGGACCTCGGCGCTGGCGATGCCATCGCCTTCCTCCAGTTCCGCCATCCGCGGCGCCCAGAATGACTGGTCATACGCCGTATCCAGTTGCTCCTGTGTGTAGTCGAGGAATACCGACGCGGCTAAGGACTTGCCGACCGCTACGGCAGACAGGGACACGCCCGCCATGAGAAACGTTCTGCGCATCATTACTCTTCTCTCCCTCAGGACAGCCGCGATGATTGTAAAGGTGGGCGCGATCAATGCGGGGACAAAGTACGACGTAATCCCGGATGAGACCCTCCTCAAGGTCAGTGTACGGACGTTCGACGAGAATGTTCGTGCAAAGGTGAAGAAGGCGATCGAGCGGATCGCTGCCGCGGAGTCGGAAGCGTCGGGCGCCACTCGCCCGCCCGAGATCACTCAGGCCGAGACCGCGCGCTTCTCGCGCGTGGGGATTATCTGACCAAAATGTCGAAAAGCCGTAGTGGAACAAAGGAAAGTGACAACCGAGATCATCAGCCAGCCAGCCCCCAATCTAAGCCCCGAGCAGCACCTTCAACCTGTCCAGCGCCGCCGTCAAACCCTTCAATGAAACCGACAAGGGCACATCCTTCTGGTCGAGACTCTTAACCGTGACCTTGAGCGTTGTGCCCGTGCGCAGCGACGCGGCTGCTTTCGCGTCGAAGCTGAGGGGCACGAAGCAGCCGGCGGGCAGGCAGGTCGAGAAGGGCAGCGGCTTGCCCGCTTGCCCATCGTCGACCTGAAGCGTCGCGCCGACGGCGAGTTGCAGGCCGAAGGGCAGGACGAGATTGCCCGCAATGCCGTCCTCCTGCCCCTTGCCCAATTCGACCGCAAGCAGGCGCCGTCCGTTCTGCTGCGACTGCTGATAGGTAGCCGCGCATACCAGCGTCGGCGTGGCCTGGCAGGAGAGATCCCAGTCCTCATAGGTCTCCTTCAGCGAGGAAGCACCGCCCGGCAGCCCGGCTTCCTGAGCTGCCAACGACGCGGAAAGCGCCATGAGGGTGGCCGCGGCCACCGCACAAATCCTGGACGAATCCGACATCAGCAAAGCTCCGTTGCCCCCTTGTCGTGGAGCGCCGCGCGTGCCTTCGAGGCGAGAATGGCGCTCTATCCGATTGAAACGACGCGTCGGCCCGAAAATCGATGCCGATCTTCGGGCCGACGTATCTGCAACAATTACCCGACCGCGATGCCGCAGGCAAGCGTTCCGCTCCGGCGTGTCGTAAGCACATGATTTGTCCGGATTAGGTAGCACAGGAGTTGTCCGGTTTCATCGCCAGCGAATGGAAGCTGGGGATGAAGCGGGCAGCGTGGCTCCAGGACGGAGAATACAGAAGTTTCGGGACGTATTGAGCCGTTGGACTGGCGGCGATCTCTCGATGATGGAGGCAGGCGAGTTGCTGGGCATGTCGGAGCGGCAATTTCGGCGTTATCGCGACCGTTACGAAGAGGCCGGGGAGGCTGGGTTGCTGGACCGGCGTTTGGGCAAGCTTTCGACGCGCCGGGTGCCAGTGGAGGCGATCGAGGAGATGCTGGAGCTTTATCGCCATCGCTACCTTGGCTGGAACGTGAAGCATTTCCACGAGCACCTGCTGCGCGATCACGATTTCAGCTGGGGCTACACCTTCATCAAGACGCAGCTTCACGCGGCGGGCCTGGTGGAACGGGCCAAGCGGCGCGGTGCTCACCGGCGCAAGCGGGAAAGGAAGCCGTGCGAAGGGATGATGCTACACCAGGACGGCAGCCGTCATCAGTGGCTGGCGAGTGGGCCGATGCTGGATCTGATCGTGACTATGGACGATGCGACGAGCACGATCTATTCGGCCTTTCTGATCGAGGAGGAAGGCACGGCGTCGAGCTTCCAGGGACTTCTGGAGACCTTTGTCGCCAAGGGATTGCCGTCAAGCCTCTACAGCGATCGTGGCAGACACTATTTCGTGACGCTCAAGGCGGGCGGGGCTGTCGACAAGATTCGCATGACCCAGGTCGGTCGGGCGCTCGAGCGGCTCGGCATCGAACATATTCCAGCCTATTCGCCTGGAGCCAGGGGCCGCTCCGAGCGGATGTTCTCAACCTTGCAGGACCGACTGCCGAGGGAACTGGCACTGGCCGGCATGGCTGATATCGAGGCCGCCAACCGCTTCGTCGCACAGACCTATCTGCCGGCTCACAATGCCCGCTTCGCCAGGCCCGCCGCGGTTGAAGACAGTGCCTTTGTCGCCGCCGACCCGCAGCAATTGGCCCAGATCCTGTGCATCGAGGAGGAGCGCGTCGTTGCTCGTGACAACACGGTCGCCTTCGCGCGGCTGCGATTGCAGCTCCCGCACAGTCCGATCCGGGATGATGATCGTTGTGGAGCTGCCGTGCACGACGATTTCGAACCATAGTTGGCGATGTAGAATTCTATTTTAATCGTATAGAACAATTGAGAAACGTCGCCAATCTGAACACCTCGCCTCGGATCATGGCGTTCGGACGATGACTGCCGTAAGATTCCACCCGTGTGGGGCAAGGCTGCTACCGGCCTGCGACGGAGGGGAACATGGCAATTGATACTCTTGATAAGGTGCCGCTGCTCTATCACTTCACCGACCGGAGGAACCTGCCGGTGATTAAAGAAATGGGAGGACTCTATCCACTCGCGCAGCTTGACCAGAAGAAGGTCAAGGTTCCGGCACCGGGCGGCAATGAATGGAGTCGTGACGCCGACGCGTTGAAGGGAATGGGCAACTACGTCCACCTTTGCTTTCGTAGCACCCATCCGATGGAGTACGTTGCCCGGCAGGATGGGAGGATTACGGACACGATCTTTCTGCAAATACACCCCTCGGTAATGCAGTTCACGGGTGTTCGTTTTACCAACGATGTCGCGAACAAAGCTGGCGTCGAATCGATTCCTATCGGAGAGGCTGAACCGCTAATCGATTTTGAGATACTTTACACCCGAACGGACTGGAAGGATTCGGCGATTAAGGCGCGTCTCACTCAGGCGGAGAAATACGAGGTGTTGGTTCCCCATGTCATTCTGCTGGGCTTAATAAGGAACATTTAGAATGGCTGAGAGACCAGTCTTTATCCCTGCAACCGAGGACGAAGGTTACGTCAGGCGATTGGATTTCGAAATTCCGTGGGCCGGTGGCTTCGCTGAGGTTCAGAAGAAGAAGAATATACGGTCGCTGCATGAGGCCGCCAAGAAAGCCGGATATGCGCCGCTGCTAGAAGTGTCTAGCAAGTCTGATGAAGTCGCCGGCCAGCATCTTAGCGCGTTTCACCTGCGCGTGAGGACCAGCATCGGCGAGATACCGCTGGAGAACGCCTTTCAGGGAAGTAAGGTATTCGAGCGTGGCGGGCCGTACACCGATCTGTACGAGGTTGAACCGCGCGATGCGAAGCGCGAGCCACGACTCCGCGAATCCGGCGCACTGGTGGGCTTCAAATTCGACGGCTTCGAGTTCCCGCTAGAACCCACGACCGTGTTCTACGATTGGCTTTATCTCAATGCCATCTTTCCTCACCGTGTATGGCTCAAAAATCGAGTGGACGGCGAAATGCGGTATGCCGGTTTCACTGACATAGAGTTCAACCCTACCAAGTCGGTCAATTGTCAGGCGAAAACGTGCGCTCTGTTCGTAGTGCTCATGAGGGAGAACAAGCTGGAGCGCTACCTAAAAACGCCCGAGGTTTTCATTGCCGCGATGGCTGCTCATTCGCTTCGGCCGACCGAGCATCAACCTCATTTGAAGCAGGCCAGACTTAGGGTCGGCTAGCAGGCAGTAGCGCAATTTATTCGCTAGAGCAGCAAGGTCACTGCCGAGACCGCACGCCGGGTAACCGGTATCAGTACACCTGTCTTCGGCGTGTCATGGTCGGACCCCAGCCCCTCAGAGACAGAAATCGTACGCCGCTTCCTCGTTTCTCGAAGATCGACGCGTCCTTTACAATCCCTTCGATAGCGGCGGAAGCCCATGAGTTGCCTGTCAGGATTGAGTGTAGCCGCGGGCTCTCATGCAATCCTTGACGAGATTGCCTTGTTCCATACCCTTGACGATACGATCCCCGACACCGTCCCCGATTGCATCTGTCATCGTTTTCGGGCGGCTATTCGTTCCGATCGTCGCCGTCGCCATTTCCGACTGATACTTGCATTCAGTGTAGTCCTGCTGGGCAGCACTGCGCGGCGTCTCGTCCTTCACCCAGTTGCCGCCGTCGGACGTACTGCACCCGGCAGCGAAAGAAAGGCACCCTGCCAAATCGCAATTAGAATTACTTTGTTCACGAAACACTCCTTCCGGAAAGCAAAAGCAGCAATGGCCGAAGGATGGTCGGCCATTGCAAGGCGATAAGATCTTTCAATAGAGATGGCTGTCAGTTCGCTGCTGGAATCGGGCATGACATATCGCCCTCCCTTGCGGCGATTAAAACCGAACACTGAGTTTGGCGTTGAAGCCATGCTCCTGCGCGTCCGAGGCAAGCTGACCTTTATAGGTAAGCCCGATGGTTGCCTTGTCGGTAAGGTTGACATCGATACCAGCTTCGAAGACGGCAGCGTTCTTTGCGATTGGCGTTCCCTCCACGGCGAAGGATGAGCCGCCTGTGAAGGCAAGCGCCGTTTCAGGCACCACATCGCCGAACGCATGACGCCAGCCGATACCGCCACGGGCGGTTGTATTGACGGAACCAAGCGGGAAAGCGGTCGAGGCGCGCAGCCCTATCGTGGTGAATGTCGTGTCGCTCGACCGGTCTTTTCCGGAAAGCGCAGCGGCACCGCCATGCTCTGTGAAGCCATCCGCGTTGAAGTTCACATAGGCTAGGTTCGCATAGGGCTCGAAAGATACGGAAGCTGTATCCAGTCGAGAGCCGAGTTCGCCGAAAGCCTGGAACGTGCCGGCATGGTAATCGGCCGAAAGGCTGTCGGAGAAGCCCGGAAACGCCACCGACCTGCCGGTCTCGATGCGGTTCCACGTATAGGCAAGGCCGGAACGGAAGCTGTGAGGGCCACGCTGCGTGCCAGCGTAGATCCCGAGGTGATAATTGTTGCCTGAGCCGGAGGAGGCGCGATCATCCACATGGATGGACGTATGGCTATAACCGGCAAGAAGCCCGAGCCGCCAGCTTTCGCCGATGGCCGCATCGCCGCCTGCAATAAAGCCTCCCGTCGAGCGGTCGAGGCGAGCAGCGTTGCCGTCTCCGTCCAAATGTCCCCAGGCGCCGAAACCGCTGCCCCAGACGGCGAAGTTTTCGCTGGTCGCGGGAGCCAGTTCCGGGCCTTCCGGTCCATATGCCATGACCGGCACGGTTGATGCGCCCACGCCTGCGAACGCTGCGCGAATGCGATCGCCGGCGGCGTCACGGACGAAATGGCTGTCTTCGACAAAGGCGCTGTGAACGGAAGCATGGATCTCGCCCGAAAGCTGATCGAATGCGTTGCGGGATCCCTGTCCCGTCAGGAAGAGGATGTTGTCGTGGATCGTGTTGCCGGAACCAAGGGCTTCCGCAGCCGCGCCCACGGATCGCTGATTGAAGGTATTGCCGACATCGGCAAAGGTGACAGAATTGCGATCGACGTCGAGATAGACGTTGGTCGGGTCATAAGCGAGTTCGAAATCGACGAAGGGCGAGTCTGTAAAGAGGCCTCCTGTCAGCCCGCCGTAGGTCCCGATCACGCCGCCAGCGGCGGTCAGAAGCGTGTAGCGGGTATCGACTGAGAAATGCCCGGCACCTTCACGCACCAGGTTGACGCTCGCTCCCTTGTTGATGGCGGCACTGCCGGCAACGTCGATGAGATCTGAAGCCTTGCTCGGTGCGATACCCGCCAAATAGGTCGACCCGGCCTGCTGCACGAAGTCACCGTTGACGGTGAGCACTGCAACCCCCTTGCTTGGATCGAGCACGCTGCCAGGAGCGACGGTGCCGCCTGCGCCAACCGTAAGAGAGCCGACTGCACCGATACCCGTAAGGGTACCAGTAGCCGAGACGCCTACCTTCGAAACAATGCGGCCATCGACGGCGAGTATGCCTCCAAGCACCTTGGTCGGCCCGCTGTAGCTGTTTTCGCCGGACAGGATCAGCGCTCCTTCGCCGCGCTTCGTCAGGTCTCCGGCGCCCGAGATTGAATTCGACCAGATCGAGGAGTAGCCTTTGGTGTCGACGTCGAAGACGCCGGCGTAGCGGAACTCGCCCGGACCCTCGATCGCAACGCCGAGATTGAGCAGACCCTGGCCGAAGACTTGTTCATCCTCGAACCCTTTGGTGGTCGTCGTTGTCAGGAGGGTTTCAATGGTCTGGCGGGCGTTCATGTAAGGGAATGCCGACCGGATCACTGCCGCCGCGCCAGCAACATGCGGCGTTGCCATGGAAGTACCTTCCTCGTACTTATACGGGTTGTTCTTGTTCGCCCGATCCCCTTGTGGCCAGGTAGAATAAATGCCGTTCTCATCAATCGGATTATCGGGATCGGCATTAATATCGCCACCCGGAGCCGCGAGGCACCACTCTGCTGTGGCTCCGCATCTATTGCTATAGCTGGCAATCTTGCCATCCTTGCCGACAGCAACGACTGTTATCAGCGAGCCTGCCAGATCCGAGAAGTCGAGCTTCGAGACATCAGACCCGCTCACTATCTTGTATGTATTTGGGTTATTGAAATCGAAACCTTTGTTTGTTTGATCGTTTGTGTCGATGAACTTATAAAGATTTCCATCTTTGGTATTTTCTGGCGTTATTAACGGCAACGTGCCGATGCCGCTGGGAATCGCCGAAGCAGCGCCGGGTTGGTCGTCGGTACTGGCATCATTACCGGCGGCGAAGACGAGCACGATGTCCGCCTTAGCCGCCTTCTTCAACGTATTGTAGGTATCGACGAGATTGCTCGGATCATCATAGATGGCCTGATAGTCGAGAATCTCATAGTTTTTATTATCGATGGCATATCCCTTGCCATCGAGTTTCAGTTGGCCGTTCTCGTCCTTGAGATACCGCCCCAGCAACAGGCCTGGCCCGTAGCTCCCATTGAGCACGCCAGCTCCCGCACCAATCGCGTATTCGATCGCTTCATTGGTCGGGTCCATCTCGGGATCATCTGGGTCGCCGATATCCACTGCTCGAAGGGGCAATACTGTCGATTCATAGGCCACGCCCTGCATGCCCGTGCCGTCGCGCGCGGCGCCGATTATCCCCGCCACATGGGTCCCGTGTCCGTCAGGCACACCGTCTTTGTCGACAGAATGGCTGACGTCAGCCAAGCGTTTATCCGTCCCGAAGTTGTGCAGCGCCTTCGAAATGCGCGCCACGAATTCGGGATGGTTGATATCCAGTCCTGTATCCACAATCGCAACGACGACGCCCTTGCCCGTATAGCCTTTAAGGTAGGCGGGCAGGGCGTTGATCATACTCAGGCCCCAATTTCTGGAATATTCGGCATCTGCCACCGGCGCAGGCGACGCGACTGATTCCTGGGCCAAGGACAGATTTGGTGCGAAGAGCGCCGTTGTTGCTAAAAACAATTTGATCGTTCTGAAGCGCGTTGGCATGCTTAATCCCTATTCCCAAAACTACTTATTTCTTTCAGATCAGATTGGCGCGATATCGAGCGGCAAGCGATCAGCTTATGTATCGACCAGGTCCCGCCAGCGGAGATCTGCGCGTCGCCTCTACGCATGCTGGCGTGTCACCAATGATACATCGATTATTTCTGGATTTCAGGCACGTCGGATTGGATTTGCCCTTGCGGTGTAGAGCGAAGTTACTAGCCATAGGATTCCTCCTTCTTAGTTTTGTCAGCCGCAGAGCCCCAGTACGACTGGTGGTAGAAAGCACACGGCCGGAATCTTGGCAGCGCTGTTCACACCCACGTTCGTAAGGTGGCCGATGGGCTCGGCGCCAGAGCACCAATGCTTGACCTGCTCCAGCTCTTGCTCGGCGGGTTGTTTCAGAGACGCTTGATCTCGATGCCGTGTTTTCTCAGCACGTAGCCGATCTGGCGCGGGGTCAAACCGAGCAGGCGCGCCGCCTTTGCCTGCACCCAGCCACACTTTTCCATGGCGGCAATGACCGTATCGGCATCGGGCACCCTACCACGAGTCGTGGCAGGGCCTATCGGCGCTTGCCCGTCGCCGACGGGCGGGGCGGCACGGGCGGCGGAAGGCTCGATCGTAGTCGAGTTCTCTGACGTCGGCGGTCCGTTCTTCCACAGCGCCGCGGCCAAGCACTCACCCACGCAACAGGCAAAGTCAGTTCTGAGGATTGATGGACCCGTCGCCAGAACTGCCGTCCGTTGAACGCAGTTTTCGAGCTCTCGGATGTTGCCTGGAAATTCGCAATTCATTAGCACCTCAATCGCTTCGGGAGCGAAGGTCAGCGTGTGATCATTCTCAGTATTGAAATTCTTGAGAAACTGAGCGGCCAAGAGCGGAATATCACCTCGCCTTTCGCGCAATGCCGGCACGCGTAAAGTGACGACGCTGATGCGGTAATAGAGGTCTTGCCGGAACTCCTTGCGTTGAACTGCCTTTTCCAAGTCCCTGTTGGTTGCGGCAATCACGCGAACATCGACTTTAATGGTGTGGTTGCTGCCGACACGCTCAAACTCCTGCTCCTGCAGGACACGCAGCAGCTTAGCCTGGAACGAGCCCGATATTTCGCCAATCTCGTCCAGAAACAATGTGCCTTTGTCGGCAGCCTCAAAGCGCCCCTTGCGCAAATTGATCGCGTCGGTGAAGGAACCCTTCTCATGACCGAACAAGTCAGATTCCAGAAGCGTCTCGGTGAGCGCCGCGCAATTGACCTTGATGAAGGGCTGCTTGGCGCGAGGCGAGAGTTCGTGAATGGCTTTGGCAACCAGCTCCTTGCCGGTTCCGGATTCACCTCGCAACATGACCGTAGTCTTCGCCTTGGCCACCTTGACAAGGTGCTCACGCAGCTTGCGCAGCGCCAGACTATCGCCAAGCATCTCCTTGCTGATCTTTTTACGCTCCATTTGGCAGCCCATCCCACTCCGCCACCCGCCGGTGGAACTGCACTTGACGGTGAGCTGTGTTGTTTTTCGTCATTATCATTCTCGATCTCACCTTTGTGCCTCGAAATTTCCGGCGCGCGGACGCCCTCGGCAAATGGCAATGGCGCCTGAGCATCGTTGTCTTTCACCAGGACGAGCGTCTTCTCCTCCGTGCGGGCGCCCGCAATATGCGCGCTTGTTTGCGCAGGCCTTTACTCGACCGGTCGCCGTTCTGTCCGGCTTCTGCCGCACCGCAGCCTGCAAACCCATCCTTGACAAGAAAGGAGGGGAGTCAATCGAGCTCTCCTTGCATTCGTGCAAGGAAAATTGTCAGTTTGATAGAATTCTATCAAAACGGCAGAAACGCTCCGCCCCCAATTTGGCTGTACCTGCGGCGTTCAGCGTACGTGACGACATGTGCGGACTTGTCCCAATTGCCATCCGAGTTGTGCGGGAAACAGTAGCCGCTGCGCTGTTCGCTTCAACCGCGTGATGCCGCTGACAGTAGAGGCGGCGGCTCGTCGAGCGAGGCTTCATTGTTCGGCTACTAAAGCGGCTGTGCTTTGGTGGGAGTTGGTTTCGCCCAAGTTCTGGGCCTGAGGGCGTCGGCCCGTTTCGCCGCACAGGCTCCTTCCACATCGTCGAGCCGAGAAAGAGGGGCCACACAGCTCCCCCTGTTTCACAATGCCCCGCCCCTCAGCAGCTAGATACGACAGGTGACCTCAAATGATGCGTCTTGCATGGCTTCTACACCTGCCTGAATGCCAGAACTGCGTTCGTACCGCCCATGGCGAAGGCGTTGCTCATGGCGACGCGCACCTTGCGCTCGCGCGGCACATTGGGTGTGATGTCGAGGTCGCAAGCGGGATCTGGCTCGCGATAGTTGGCGGTCGGCGGCACGACGTCCTCTTGGATTGCCATCACGCAGGCGATCATTTCAAGCGCGCTCGCTGCGCCGAGGCAATGCGCGT
>NZ_RZSU01000220.1:0-2189 GCF_003997585.1 Mesorhizobium sp. M5C.F.Cr.IN.023.01.1.1
CCTGGCGACGATCCGTGCCGTCGGCATCGTGCAGCCACCCGTCGTCGCGCCGGAAACCGAAGGCGGTAATGGCTATGTCATCGATGCCGGACATCGCCGCGTGAAGCAGGCGATCGCCGCCGGTCTGGAAGAGATTGCCGTGCTGGTGCTCGAGCGTGCCGAAGATGGCGGGGCAATGCGGTCGCTGGCCGAGACGCTGGCGCACGAACAGCTCAATCCCGTCGATCAGTGGCGTGCGATCGAGCGCCTCGTCGCGCTCGGCTGGACCGAGGAAGCGATTGCAGTCGCTCTCGCTCTTCCCGTGCGCCAAATCAGGAAGCTGCGTCTGCTCGCCAATGTGCTGCCCCCCATGCTCGACCAGATGGCCAAGGGCGACATGCCGAACGAGAGCCAGCTGCGCACGATCGCTTCCGCCTCGATCGAGGAGCAGAAGGAGGTCTGGAAGAAGCACAAGCCGTCCAAGGCCGACCCGCAGGTCTCGTGGTGGAGCGTGGCGCAGGGGCTGACCAGGACCCGAATGTATGCCCGCGATGCGAGCTTCGGCGACGACCTGGCGCAGGCCTATGGCATCGCCTGGGTCGAGGACCTGTTCGCGCCGGCTGACGAGGACAGCCGCTACACCACCGACGTCGAGGCCTTCCTCGGCGCTCAGCAGGAGTGGATGGCAAACAACCTGCCGAAGAAGGGAACAATCGTCGAGGCGGGCCAGTGGGGCGAGCCGAAACTGCCGCCCAAGGCAGAGCGTGTCTACGGCAAGCCCGCAAAGTCCGATTGCACGGCGATGTATCTCGACCGCGACGGCAAGGTGCAGTCGGTGCACTATCGCATGCCCGAGGCGAAGAAGGGCAAGGGCAAGGACGCGGCCGCTTCGAACAGCCCGGTCGATGATGCTGGCGCGGTGTCGACGCCTCGCCCCGATGTGACGCGCAAGGGCGTCGAGATGATCGGCGACTACCGCACCGACGCGCTGCACGAGGCGCTCGGCCGTGCGCCGATCGAGGACGACATGCTGATCGCGTTGCTCGTGCTCGCGCTCGCCGCCCGCAACATCTCGATCCAGTCTGGCGCCTCCGACGACGTCTACGGCTATGCCCGGATGGATCGCCATGCCGTGCGGCTCGTCGACGAGGACGGCAAACTTGCCCATGACATGGAGACGCTGCGCAGCGCGGCGCGTTCCGCGCTGATCGACGCTCTGTCAACCCGGGAAAACCGCACCGACAGCGGCATCGTGGCGCGCATTGCCGGCGCCGCGATCGGCGCGGACAACTTCCTGCCGAACATGGGAACGGAGGACTTCCTCTCGTGCCTCTCCCGCCCGGCGCTGGAGGCCTCGTGCAAGGACACGCCGGTCCTGCCGCGCGCTCGCGTGAAGGACACACGCGCCGCGCTCGTTGAGCACTTCAGGGAAGGGCATTTCGTGCATCCTTCCGCATTGTTCGCGCCGGACAGGGCCAGGCTCTCATCCTGGCTGACCAGCAACGCCGCGAGCGGCGAAGACGATCCCGACGATCAGGTCGAGGAGCCGGAAGCCGGTGACAATGCCGGCGGCGGTGAGCTCGCGGACGAAGAGCCCTTCCGCGAGGCCGCCGAGTAGCAAGCCGGCATCTTTATTCCGATTGCCATCCCGCCGCCGGCTCATTCCGGCGGCGGTCCTGTTTCAACAACCAGCACACGGAGGACATGAATGTCCGCGCATCGCATCTTTCAGGCACCAATCGGTTCGCTCATCGCATGGACCGACGACACGCCGCGGCCGCCGGAACGGCACCGCAGGAAGCTGTCTCAATGGCAGACCAGCAACAGCAAGGGTCGCCTGATCCGAAAGCAGGGCGAACGGGTCGGCAGCATCAGCCTGCCGGCGAGCTTCACGCTGCATGAGGCCGATTACGGTTCCGGCGGTGTCATCGCCATCCGCGTTCATCGCACATTCTCAGCTGATTCCCGGCTGCGCTTCACCGTTCTCGAACGCCCGGCCATCGGCGCGGTCCGCGTGTTCGACAGGCCCGGCGAGGACGCCGAGCTGGTCTATCTCGCCAGCGATTGCGCCGATGCCGAGGCATGGCTGACGCGGCACGGCTATCCAAACGCCGTGCTGGATGAGGTCACGGCGGACGAGATTGCGGCAGATCATGTCGAGGGGAGGGCCGTGGCATGAGCGCGTCCGATCCTTCATCCGAGAACCAAGG
>NZ_RZSU01000221.1:0-1972 GCF_003997585.1 Mesorhizobium sp. M5C.F.Cr.IN.023.01.1.1
CACCTGCGCCTCCTTCCAGGGCCGGTCGAGCTCCTGGTTCTTCAGCACCTCGCGCACCGCATCGCGGATGGGGATCAGTTTCTGGATGATGCGGACATGTTTTTCCGGCACGCCGTCGCTGCTGCGGCCCTTGCGGACCTTCACCGCGACTGGTTCGCCGTCGACGACCTGCATGAGGCCCTGGGCCTTGTCGAAGAAATAGCTGCCCTCGCGGACATGCCGATCGGATGGCAGGTCGGCGGCGGCCTGATCGTCCGCTTCCTCCAGCTCGGGATTGAGCACGTCGGGCTCACCGTCATAGAGGCTCTCGGGGAGGAGATTGATTGCGGCGGTCAGCGCGACCTCGAGATCCTCGCCGTCATTCGGCACGCAGGTATAGGTCTCGTCGGGACCGTAGATCCCGCGCCTCAACGCATGGGCGCCGAGCACGAAGGCCGGGTGGCGCGCAAACCAGCGATTGACGCGGATGGCGCCCTCCTCCTGCGTCGCCGGCCGGATTTCCTCGAGATCGAGCCAGGTGACATCACCTTCCGGCTCGCCAGCCTTGCGCTTGCGGAAGAACAGGATGTCGACCACGACGTCCGTACCGGCATCGGCGCGAAAGCTGCCCTCGGGCAGACGGAAGGCGGCGACGATATCGGCCAGCTTCGCGATCGGCTCCCGCGCGGTGCTGTCGGCCTTGTCCATCGTGCCGTGGCTGGTCACGAAGGCGGCGAGGCCTCCGGGTTTGAGGCGATCGACCGCTTTCACGATGAAGTAGTCGTGCAGACGCAGGCCGAGGGAGCGCAGGGCGCGGTCGGACCGCACTGTGCGATCGGAGAAGGGCGGATTGCCGATGGCGAGGTCGAACTGCGCCGGCAGTTCGGTGCGGGCGAAATCGCCGGTGACGATTCGCGCCCGCGGCTGCAGCAGCCGGGCGATGCGTGCGGTCACCGGATCGAGCTCGACGCCGGTGATGTGCGAGACGCCGCGCAATTCCTCCGGCATCAGCGCCGGAAACAGCCCCGTGCCGATACCGGGTTCGAGCACGCGGCCGCCGCGCCAGCCCAGCCGCAGCAATCCCGCCCAAATCGCCCGAACGATGAACTCCGGCGTGAAATGAGCATACTGCGTGCAGCGCGCCAGCGAGGCATAGCCGGCGTCGTCGACGACCTCCTGAAGCTCGGCGCCGATTTCCTCCCAGCCCTTCCTGAAACTGTCTTCGCCGGGACGGCGGAACACGCCGTTGGCGAGCTCCGAGGCGCCGAAGCCGGTGAAGCGGATGAGCCGTACCTGTTCGTCGCGCGTGGCAGGCCGCTGATCGGCCTCTATTGCTGCCGCGAGCCGGATCGCTTCGATGCTGTCGCGGGCACGAGCCTTCCAGCCACGTGCGAGGCCGCGACCGCCGATGAGATGGAAGTTCAGGCCCCGTTCTCGCCGGTCTTGTGCCGGCGGGCGTACGGCGGCTGCGACTGGCGCGGCCGGCGCGGGCGCAGTGGGCGGGGGATCGTCGTCATGGTCCGGATCGGCGTCGAATCCGGTCGCAAAGGCCGTCACGCCAAGGCCGAGGCCCGATGCCAACGCCGTGTTGCCGAAGAGGTCGATGGTGAAAGGGTCGTCATTGGACATTGGGATTTCTCCTGAAGTGATGGCGCGCGCGAGCCCCGGCCGAGCAGGGTCGGCCGGCGAGGGGCGGCGCGGTTTTGGGAAGGTCAGCGGGCGATCAGCGAGAGCGCGATCTCGGTCTCGGTGAGCACGACGTTGAGATGCGTGACGCGAAGATTCCGGTCGAAGAGCGGGATCAGCCGCTCGGCCTCGATGAACTCGATGCCGTCGTCGCCGCCGAAGTGCCGGCGCTTGTAGTCCCACCAGTCGGGATTGCCGAGCGGGTGGCATTGCTCCGAATAGACGACGAGGGGGCGGGCGCCCTCGGCGAGCTTGCCGTTGGACATGATGTAGACCCCCTCGTCACCGACCAGCCAAAGGCCTGGCT
>NZ_RZSU01000222.1:0-1750 GCF_003997585.1 Mesorhizobium sp. M5C.F.Cr.IN.023.01.1.1
GGCCCATTCCATATGCGGATAGCGCGGCACGGTCCTGGGCGGCACGGCGACCTCGAGCGGCACGCGCGGCGCCTCGTTCGGCAGAACAACAAAACCGCGGCACCATGGCCGCTGCGTCGACACTATTGGGGCATACTGGTCGCGGTTCGGGCCGGTGATGCCTTCGTAATGATTGGAGCCACCCCACGTGTTGTAGGCAAGCCAGGTGCCGGTGGCTGCAACCTGCAGCACACGACCGCGTTTCTTGCCGGGCTGCGGGCTAACGATGAAAAGATGCTGGCATCGGATCGGCTTGCCGTCGCGGCCGTCCGCCGTCAGCGTGATGCGGTAGGCTCCGGACGGCCAGTCGTCGCCGACCCGGAATTCAAACGAAGCGCCCCAGCCGCAGCCCACGACCGAACATTGGTCGGGTGTATCCTGCCAGCGCGCCGCGATCCCAGCCTTCTCGAACATTTTCATGTCCGTGCCGCCGTCGCGGACGATCGAAATGCTGAAGCTGGAGGCCGTCGAGCTGACATGCAGCACCACCGTCTCGTCCCGGCGGTATGAAAAACGATCGCTGTAGCACCAGATCTCGCCGCGTTCGCCATCCATGCCCGGCCACTCCCAGTAGTGTCCGCGTACGGCTTGCCGGCGCTGGTGGGGCGTCAGTCCGAAATCGGGGAATTCGGTAGGAAGCTTGGTCATGAACGCCTGTGAAGGGTCGAACGCGTCATTTCGACCATCTGCCGGCCAACCGTCAATTGGAAACGATCGGGCCAGCGATAGCTCACAGCCGGCCTTGGCCTTGCCTTCCAAACCGACTATCTCACAAAGGGTGGCCTTTTTCGCCACGGGAGCCGACATGCTGAGAGTGCAAAAGGTCAAGGTGGACGACATCTACGTGCCGACCGCGCGCAGGAAGACACTGCATCCCGAGACCGTCCGGCATCTGGCCGAAGACATTCTGGAAAACGGCATGAAGACGCCGATCCAGGTGCGCCACGACGGCAAGCGCCATGTCCTGGTCGAAGGCCTGCATCGGCTGGAAGCGGCGAAGTGGCTCGGCGAGACCGAAATCGACGCCTATCTGGTCCAAGCCAAGCGCCACTGAGCTCTCCATCGGCGTTCGCCGGAATCGGCCTGGCGAAATTTTCGCGGGACGCTGTCGGGCTGCGCGTTGCCCGCTCGTCCTTGAGAGTGGAAACCGGCATTCAAGCCAACTCTTTTGCAAGTGAGGAGACCATCATGACCACCAAGCTCGACATCGCCCCCAGCTCCGACCGCGAACTGGTTCTTGCCCGCATCATCGATGCGCCGCGCGAGAACGTCTATCGCTGCTGGACCGAGCCGAAGCTCGTGACGCAATGGTTCGCGCCAAAGCCGTGGACGACGCCGCGCGCCGAAATGGACGTGCGCAGCGGCGGCTCCAGCCTGGTCGTCATGGCGGGACCCGACGGCAATGAATTTCCGAACCCCGGCATCTTCCTCGAAGTCGTGCCGGGCAAGAAGATCGTTCTCACCGACGCCTATACGAAAGCGTGGGAGCCGTCCGAAAAGCCGTTCATGACGGTCGTGCTGACGTTCGACGATGAGGGCGAGGGCAAGACCCGCTACATCGCCCGGGTTGCGCATTGGTCGGTCACTGACCGCGAAGAGCACGAGAAGATGGGCTTTCACGAGGGCTGGGGCCAGTGCGCCGACCAGCTCGAAGAAGTCGCTAAGCGACTTTGATATCGGCGGGACGGAAGGAGACCGACATGTCCAGAGC
>NZ_RZSU01000223.1:0-1732 GCF_003997585.1 Mesorhizobium sp. M5C.F.Cr.IN.023.01.1.1
GCGCAGAGCCGGCCGCAAGGTGATCGTGCTCGATCCGGCCAGCCCCGCCACTGGCTTCAACGCACTCGACTGGATCGGCCGCTTCGGCGGCACAAAGGAAGAAGACATCGTCGCGGTCGCGACATGGATCATGACCGACAATGCGCGGGCTGCGTCCGCGCGCGACGACTTTTTCCGCGCCTCGGCCATGCAGCTCCTGACCGCGCTGATCGCCGACGTCTGCCTTTCAGGGCATACGGAAGAGAAGGACCAGACACTGCGCCGTGTCCGCGCCAATCTCTCCGAGCCTGAGCCGAAGCTGCGCGAGCGGCTGACGCGGATTTACGAGCAATCGGAATCCGCCTTCGTGCGCGAGAACGTCGCGGTCTTCGTCAACATGACGCCGGAGACGTTCAGCGGCGTCTACGCCAATGCGGTGAAGGAGACGCACTGGCTCTCCTATCCGAACTATGCCGCCCTCGTCTCGGGCGACAGCTTCTCGACCGACGAACTCGCGGGCGGCCGCACGGATATCTTCATCGCGCTCGATCTGAAGATACTGGAAGCCCATCCGGGGCTGGCGCGGGTAGTGATCGGCTCCTTTCTCAATGCAATCTATAACCGCAATGGCGAGGTCGCGGCTAGGACCCTGTTCCTGCTCGATGAGGTGGCCCGTCTCGGCTATCTGCGCATCATCGAGACTGCCCGCGACGCCGGGCGGAAGTACGGTATCAGCCTGACGCTGATCTTCCAGTCGATCGGCCAGATGCGAGAGGCCTATGGCGGCCGCGACGCCGCCTCGAAATGGTTCGAGTCCGCATCCTGGATCTCGTTCGCGGCGATCAACGATCCGGAGACGGCAGAGTATCTTTCGAAGCGTTGCGGCGACACGACGGTCGAGGTCGATCAGACAAACCGCTCCTCCGGAATGAAGGGATCGTCGCGATCGCGCTCGAAGCAGCTCAACCGCCGGCCGCTGATCCTGCCGCACGAGGTGATGCGCATGCGCGCCGACGAGCAGATCGTCTTCACCGCCGGCAATCCGCCGCTCAGATGCGGGCGCGCCATCTGGTTTCGCCGCGCGGACATGAGGGCCTGCGTCGGAGAAAACAGGTTCCACCGGAAGGAGATGGCGCAATGAGGCTTCGCGGCGGACCGATGCCGGAGCTTCGTGAGCAGAGGCATCGACGGTCCGGCCGGACGCACACGCCCCGCGAGATGGATCGTCACGCGCATGCGCGGAGACCGCGCAGCGGCTCCGGGAGCGACGCGAAGGGTCGCGACTAGAGCCAGGTCGCCGCAGGCGGCTCGCCCAAACCCGCTTCAACCAGGTCGCCATTGCAGGCCCCTGATCTGCGGGGAAGTTGAATGATGCCGGTAAGACGATCGAAACCGCATCCTGCGAAAACCTCGAAAGCAGAGTAGGGAGACATGCCCGCATTGAACACCGTCGTCAGGTTCCGGCAGAAGAAACGAACGCGCTTCGGGCAACCGAAGACGCCGCGCGGGAAACAGCCCGTCGATCGGCGAAAATCATCGCGTCGGAAAATCGGATCGGCGATTGCGAAGTTGGTCGTCGGCGCACTCGTCGCGGCGGCGGCATTTGGCGCTTACCAGCTCAGCCGGGCGGGCGGGATCGAGGGTATGGCGGCCCTCGTCTCGGCACCGCGACAGGACTTGCTTTCGGCTTCGTTTGCGATATGCGGCGACGGTCCCCGCATGACCTGCGTGGTGGATGGCGACACGTTCTGGC
>NZ_RZSU01000224.1:0-1658 GCF_003997585.1 Mesorhizobium sp. M5C.F.Cr.IN.023.01.1.1
TGGCAGGCCTTGCATTTGGCGAAGACCTTCTCACCCGCGGCGGCATCCTGTGCCTGAGATTGGCTCGTGACTAAGATCGCAACGGACACGGTAGCGAAAAACGCGATTGCACGCATAGCATTCCCTCCCCGATCGCCAAATCTGTCTTGGACGATCTGCGCGTGCCGACACGGCATGCGCCCCTTGCACGACAGCGCGGAACATCCGCGTCTCCCGCATGGAATTGCGGCATCTACGTACCACAGAATCTGGCCCTCAGATAGAAGAAGTCGACCAGCAGGATTGCTGCCGGGGTGACGAGGCAGATCGATTGGCGTCGAGCGCAACCGGAACGCATACGGGGTAAAGGCGTTAGACCAGCTACGGTAAACATCTGGAAGATCAAAAATCAGAGAAGCGTCAATGAACGACGGGAGCGTCCTGGAGGTGCGCCACGGCACCCGCACGATCGACGGCGACACGGTCTTTTACAGAGAGGCAGGCCCTGAAGCCGCGCCGGTGTTGCTGCTTCCGCATGGTTATCCCTGTTCATCCTTCCAATATCGCCGGCTGATGCCGGCGCTCGCCGATCGGTGGCGGACGGTCGCGCCGGACTTCCCGGGCTTTGGCTACAGTGGAACCCCCGATGCGGCACGGTTCGGTTATGATTTTGACGCTTACGCGACTTTTCTGGAGCGGTTCACCGACGCGCTGGGGCTCGGCAGCTACGCGCTGTGGCTGCACGACTACGGCTCGCAGATCGGCCTGCGGCACGCCATAGCGCATCCATCGCGGATCAGGGCCCTCATCATCCAGAATGGCGACATCTACGCGGATGCTCTTGGCCCCAAATACGAAACGATCCGGCGTTTCTGGCGGGATCCTTCACCAGCGAACCGCGCGCCGCTCGAAAAGGCGGTGAGCGAGGACGGCTTCCGCGCCGAGTTCGTAGGCGAAGTCAATGGCGATGTCGCTCGACGTGTGCCGCCCGATCTGTGGAAATTGCATTGGCCGCTGATGGATACGCCTGTGCGCCGTGCGCTTTCAGTCGGACTGATGGAGAAGCTCAAGGCTAATCTCGACTGGTTCCCTCGTTACCAGGGATACCTGCGCGAGCAGCGGCCGCCGGCAATGATCCTTTGGGGACCGAAGGACGAATACATGCCTGAGCCGGCAGCGCGCGCCTATCTGCGCGATATCCCCCAGGCCGAGCTGCATTTGCTGAACGACGCCGGACACTGGCTGCTGGAGACCCATTTCGAAGTCGCCCTGCCGCTTGTGCGACGGTTTCTCGGCGAGGTCCTGCATTAATCCCCCGCACAGAGGAGCACTTCATGACCGACAACGCCACAATTGCCCGGATCTGGCGGGGAAGGACACGCCGTGACCTGGCAGACGCCTACGAGCCCTATCTACGCCGCGAAGGCATTCCGCCGCTTCAGGAGAAGGCACTTGGCTTGCAATTGTTTCGCGAAGATCGCGAAGAAGAAACAGAGTTCGTGACAATCTCGTACTGGCCAAACGTCGAAGCCATGGCGAGCTTCACCGGCGGCGACCCGCACAAGATCCACCACCTGCCGCGTGACGAAGAGTTTCTCATTGAACTGCCCAGGCGAGTGACCGTGATGCGGATCCTCGTCAGTCAATTGCCTCGCGATTAGGGCGGCGGCCTTACGACG
>NZ_RZSU01000225.1:0-1579 GCF_003997585.1 Mesorhizobium sp. M5C.F.Cr.IN.023.01.1.1
CGTCTCCGGATTGCCGGAGGTTTGTTTTGGCCGCAGCGCCGACGGCCTTCTCGTCGCGCTCGTCGGCGAGACCGCCTTTGCCATGGCCGCTGCCCGAGATGGCAAACATCATCTCGTCACCGGCTGGCGCATCCGCAAACCGATGGCCGAGTGGGCCCGCTCGGATTTCTACGGGCATTGCGGGGAGCTCGCCGATGAAGCGGCGTTCCGGGCGAAGGTTCTGGAGCAGGCCGAGCACAGCCAAGAGAAGCGCGCGCTCGGCCGCGTTGAAACCGCCTCCCGCATCGGCACGCCCTGGGGGCCATCGCAGGGCGCGACCGTCTATGCCGAGGGTGTGGTGTTCCACTCCACGGCGGGCCATGGCGGATTCCATCTCTCGCTCGATCGCAACGGCAAGGTCCACGCCGGGCTGCGCGCGGCGGATGGATTCTATGAGGAAGACGAGTGTTGGGCGATCGTCGCTTTCACCTTCCCGCTTCTCTTTACCAGCTTCGAGCGCCGCGCAGCCGAACGCACCATGAAGGACAGCTTTCCGGATGCGTGGGAAGCGATCACGGGCAATGTGCTCCAGCCCGGTGAATCCTGGAAGAAGGACGAGCGCATGTTTCTCGCCGAGCACGCCAACGACTGGATCGTGGTCTCGGCCATCAGGTCGGATCACGAGAAAGGATTTGTCGAGGTTATCGCCACACCAGGCGGCAAGCGTGGTCCGGGAACCGAGGAGCGGCGCTTTCTCGTTCCGTCCGAGGAGTATCGCATCGGCCGCTTCGGCTTCGTTGTCGATGAATCCCGCCACCGGGTCTATGGCGGGCCGTCGAGCTTCGTCGGCTGGCAGGGGAGGCGGGCATCATGACCGTGTCGCCCGAACGCCGCACCGAGCTCTTCCGCATGGAGGAAGCGCGCAGGCAGACACAACGCCAGCTCGACATGATCGACCGGCAGATCATCCGGCGCATGACGGCGCTGATCCCGCAATTGCAGCCGCGCCAGTCGGGCTATCGTCGGGGGAGGGCGCCGGACCCCGAGGCATTCCTCGAGCGCTATCGTTCACATCTTGCTGCCCTTACCGCAGAGCGCCAGCCGGAGATCGATGCCCTCTCCCGGAAACTCGCGCGACAGGATCTTGCGATCGCCAGATTCCTCGAGCGGCATGGCGGCTGTCTCAATGGACGCGCAGCGTGACGATCGGCCTGTCTGCCGCAGGATGGGCACGCGTTTCGTCCAGAGGCGGCCAGCCGAACCGTCGGGCACAGGGCGGTTCATCTGGCGGTGGCGCAACGGCACAATCACTATCGGACTGCTCTTAAGGCGGTTGGTCACGGGCAACCTGCCTTTCCGTTCCCCGTGTGGTCAGGTCCTTGCCCGGCCTCCCTTCGTTCGGTGTGCGGTCCTAAACCGGCGGCCGTGCGCTTCAAGGCCGCGTTCCGCGCCGCGGGGCGGCCGGTAGAGCCGCTCTCGGCACGGCGGGCCCGCGTCCCGCGCGAGGGCTGGTCAGCCCTGCTTGGACGCAAACCCACCCTGCTCGACCTGGCCCTCCCGGACCCTGAAGCGCCCGTCTTTCCGCCGGTTTTGTCTGGAC
>NZ_RZSU01000226.1:0-1565 GCF_003997585.1 Mesorhizobium sp. M5C.F.Cr.IN.023.01.1.1
AGGCCGGAACCGACCTTCAGCTCGTTGCTGGCAGCGGCGAGCTGTTCGACGAACTTGTCATAGACGCCGGCCTGAACCAGGAAGCGGTTGGTGCAGACGCAGGTCTGGCCGGAATTGCGGTACTTGGCGGTGATCGCGCCGGCGACGGCGCGTTCGATGTCGGCGTCGTCGAAAACGAGGAACGGCGCGTTGCCGCCGAGCTCCATCGAGACCTTCTTGACGGTGACGGACGACTTCTGGATCAGGATCTTGCCGACCTCGGTCGAGCCGGTGAAGGTGATCTTCTTGACCAGCGGGTTGGCGCAGATCTCGTCGCCGATCTCGCCGGCGGCGCCGGTCAGGATGTTGATAACGCCTTTGGGAAAGCCGACTTCCTCGGCGAGCGCGCCCCAGGCGAGGCCGGAATACGGCGTCTGCGAGGCCGGTTTGACCACCGCGGTGCAGCCGGCGGCAAGCGCCGGGCCAAGCTTGCGGGCCAGCATCGAGGACGGGAAATTCCACGGCGTGATGGCGGCGATGACGCCGACCGGTTCCTTGGTCACCAGGATGCGGCGGTCCGCCCAGGGCGACGGCACGACATCGCCATAGGTGCGGCGGCCTTCTTCGGCGAACCAAAGGATGTAGGAGGCGGCCGAACCGATCTCGCCCTTCGATTCGAACAGCGACTTGCCCTGCTCGATGGTCAGCAGCTCGGCCAGCACATCCTGATTGTCCATCATCGCGTCATGCAGCTTGCGCAACAGCTTCGAACGCTCGAGCGCAGTGGTCTTGCGCCATGTCTTGAAAGCGGCGTCGGCGGCTTCGATGGCGCGGCGCGTCTCGACCCTGCCCGACTTCGGCACAGTGCCGATCTTGAGGCCGGTGGCCGGATTGTTGACGTCGACCGTCTGGCCGCTGTCGGCCTGCACCCACTCGCCATTGATGAGATTGGCCTGGCGCATGAAATGGCTGGTTTTCTGAAGCATGGTCTAGCCTCCGTTCGGCGCGCTGACGGGCCGCTATCTGGATTTCTTCGGTGGGCGTGCGCAAAGGCATCGATGCCGACACGCCTGGAGCCACTGCTCTTTACCTAGGGCAAGCCCCGCAATCAATCGCAAGATGGCATATAGGGTTTGGGCCAACGCAAGGCGAGGCCAACTTGCGCCCAAATTGCTATCCAAACACGTTGCTATCCAAACACGTGGACGACGACCGTCAGCCAGAACGCCGTGGTGACGACTGCGCAGGCGGTGGCGATGGTCATCTGGTTCGATGCCAATGCCTGGCCGGTGTTGAACTGCGTCGCAATCAGGTAGGAATTGACCCCGGATGGCAGCGCGGCGGCCACGACCGCGACCTTCGCTGACAGGGGCGGCAGCCCGAACAGCCAGACCAGGCCGAGTGCAACGGCCGGCATCAGCAACAGCTTCAGCGCCGACAGCGCCAGCGCCGGCCGCACGTTGCCGGAGATGCCGAAACGGCACAGGCCAAGCCCCATGGCAAACAGCGCGACCGGTCCGGCGATGTTGGCCAATGCGTCGACCAGCCGGACGGCCAGCCCCGGCAGTGGCAGGCCGGTGATACGC
>NZ_RZSU01000227.1:0-1543 GCF_003997585.1 Mesorhizobium sp. M5C.F.Cr.IN.023.01.1.1
TTCATATATGTGTCCCATTTCCTCGATCACATACTTTCGACTTGTGATGCTGTAACAGTTCTTCGAAACGGGAAGCACGTACGAACGGGACCGACTGCAGATGAAACGCAGGCGTCCCTGGCAACAGCAATGCTGGGTCGGGAACTTGCCGACGTCTACCCGCCAAAAAAGGCTCCGCCGCCGAACAGCGCGATCAAGCTATCTACCAGTGGCCTCACGAAACGGCGCAAGTTCGAGGATATCAACATCCAGGTCAAAGCGGGCGAGATAGTCGGCATTGCCGGGCTTGTCGGGAGCGGCCGTTCTGAGGTGTTGCGAACCATTTTTGGTGCCGACGAGTTCCAGAGCGGCGGGGTTGCGATCGACGGCCGTCCGGTGGGCCGGTATACGCCGATAACTGCAATGCACAACGGCTTGGGCATGGTGCCGGAAAGTCGGCGTGAGCAGGGATTGTTCCTCGAACATTCAATCGCGGAGAACATCTCGCTCGTAAGTTTCGGTGAACTTCGTCCTTTCGGCTTTGTAAATCGGAGGAAAGAGGCGGAGGAGATACGCAAGTGGGCCGGCCGTCTGAACATCAAATGCGCTTCAACCGACGCTTTGGTTTCCTCTCTTTCAGGTGGTAACCAGCAAAAGGTGCTTTTCGCAAAATGGCTGGCCGGCAATCCGTCGATCATGCTGCTGGACGAGCCGACCCGCGGCGTCGACATCGGCGCAAAATCCGAAATCTACAATCTGATCGCCGAGCTGGCAGAGCGCGGGATGGCTATACTGATCGTTTCGTCAGAGATCGAGGAACTGGTTGGCTTGTGCCACCGGATCTACATCATGCGCGAAGGCAGGATCGTTGGCGAAAAATCCACCGATGAAATCGAGATCGGGGCAATCCTGCGCGAATGCCTTGGCGTATTCGAAAGCGATCTCCACTCAAACAGGTGAGAACAAAAATGTCTGCAGCCGCCGAAACCGAGAGGGTGGAGACACCGGTGGGGTTCAAGAAATATGGGCTGAGCCTCCTGAGGGACTATGCCATCCTCATCGCGGTGATACTGGCGATCGCTGTCCTTGCGGTAGTCGAACCGGCGTTCCTTACATTCAGGAACTTGCGCAATCTTCTCGATCAGAACGCCGGGATCGGAATCATCGCCTGTGGAATGACGTTCGTGATTATAGCTCGCGGTTTTGACCTTTCCGTGTCAGCGACGTTCGCAGTGAGCGGAATTACCGCCGCTCTCATTGCTAATGCATCGTCGCCGGCGCTCGGTCTAATCTGCGGGGTCGTGGTAGGCACGATGATTGGCCTGGCCAACGGCATCCTTATTGCCAGGCTTCAGTTAAATTCATTCCTGATCACACTGGCTTCCAGTATCGTAATTCGGGGTTTCGGCATCGCCATTTCGGGCGGGTTTCTGATCAACGTTACAGAGAAGTCCTATTCCACGCTCGGTCGAGGTACCGCGTACGGAATCAGTTATCCGAGCATAGCGTTCATCGCGTTCGTGCTGATCTCCATGCTTGTGCTTCACCGCACCCAGTATGGCCG
>NZ_RZSU01000228.1:0-1514 GCF_003997585.1 Mesorhizobium sp. M5C.F.Cr.IN.023.01.1.1
CCGCCAGCCCGCTCGCGTTGTCCCGCTTCGCAAGGGCACCACCCTGGAAATGGTCCGGCTCTGTTGCCCCGACGCCAGTCAGGCCAGTCTCATCTCCGAAAGCTTCGGCCTCGCCGTTCTCGACAGCGACGGCATCCGCGATCTCCACGAGAAGCTCATCGTCGAGACAGCCGATGCCCTCAATGAGGGTCTTGGCGAGCGGGCGATGCGGATCCACCTGCAGCGCATCGTCGGCGCCTATGTCGGCTCCGCCCACGGCGCCGGCCAGTTCTACAGCCGCGCGGTCACGGAGGCTCGCGACGCCACCGCCAAGGCCGCCAACGACACCCGCGACGAGGACCTTGACGGCCCGGTCGGCTTCGACAGCGCCGCCCAGCGCAAGCGCGAGTTCGCTGCCGACATGGCGCTCCAGTCCCACGCGTTGCGCATGGCGGCCGAGGGCGCCGTCGCCGCCTACGAGCAGGTTGTCGGCGAGCGCTGGAAGCCTTTCGAGCGCCCCGTCGAGAACCCCGGCCAGAGCGTCGACCGCAAGGCGGCCGAAACGCAGCTGGCGGCCCTCGGGTAGGCCGCTCACGGGCGAGGCTGCGGCCTCGCCCGATCTGTTCTCGTCGAGGACAATCCAGCACGGCGGCGTCAGGCCGATGCGCCTGCACGCGGTTTTTTCGAGGATTGCCACCGCCGGGTGACCGGAAACCGCGAGCGGCACGTGGGGACCGTCTAGATCAGGCTTTTCGAAAAGCGCAAGCCATTATGTTCGTACCCGAGCCGTGCATACAAACGATGAGCGTCCTCGCGACGGATACTGGGCTTGACGGTCACGTATCTGGCGCCGCTTCCACGAAGCCAGCTTTCACCACGCTCCACCAACAAGGCGCCAATCCCTTGTCCTCGAAAGTCCGAAGAAACAATGAGTGCAACGATCGCCCCTTGCGGGTCGCTTTGGTAAAGCGATGGGGAGATCGAAACACCTATCATCCCGGCGACGACGCCATTTTCATCAGCCACGAATATGGCGTGATCTGTCCGGCTGCCGATGAGCGACACCCGTGACATCATCTCTTCTGTCGAGGTCGGATAGCCGAGTTCGGTCATGAGATGCGCTAGGGACGGGATGTCAGCGGAGTGCGCGTTTCTGATCTCCATCCCGTCTTGCCTAATTTGCTTTGCCGGCATTGCACCGCGTTAAGGGATGGATGTGACGCTGGCGCGACATACTTCCTGAGCCGCGGCGAATTCGTCGTCGGACGGTTCCTTCAGGCGCTGCAGGGCGCCCGGCGAGCTCCACGGGTTTCGACGCGAACAGATCGTGGCAATCGCCGGGCTCACATTGCGCCGCGTTCCAATCCCGCTCTCCCGGGATGGCTTCCTGGTCCGGCTCCGGATCATCCACGATCAACCCATAAAGGGTCCGCTACGCGAGCGTGCGGCCGCTTGGCTAAAGCCTGCGCGGTGATCGCGCCCGGAGCCGGACACTGACGGAGCCATCGAGCGGGAATTGGCCCGCTCCACAGATG
>NZ_RZSU01000229.1:0-1369 GCF_003997585.1 Mesorhizobium sp. M5C.F.Cr.IN.023.01.1.1
AGTATTCTCACGCGGCATGGAAACACCGGAAGGGGAAACCGTCTACGATGCAATCCGCAGAAACTCGGTTTACGGTCGACGAAGCCATCGCGCATGAGCAGCGCGTCTATGAGGGCTCAAACCCGACGAGCAGACAGAAATTTGAAGCCGCCAAGGAGGTCTTGCCTGGCGGCAACACTCGGAGCTCGCTGTATTTCGACCCGTTTCCGCTTTTCTTTAGCTCTGCACGATCCAGCAAGGTGATCGATGCGGACGGCCACGAATATTCGGATTTCGGAAATGACCTAACCGCCGCTCTCTTCGGCCATTCGAACGAAGCGATCGTGTCAGCGCTCAAGGTGGGGCTAGACAACGGAATGAGTTACGGGGGCACACACGATCATGAGGTGGCGTATGCCCGCGAGATCTGCCGTCGCTTTCGGTCTATCGAGAGAGTCCGCTTCCTGACGTCGGGGACGGAAGCAAATGTGGCGGCAATACAACTTGCCAAGGCCGAAACGGGGCGGCGATTGGTGCTGGGCTTCTTCGGTGGCTACCACGGTAACATCTTGAACTGGCTTGAGCCCGAGAGTGAGATGAATGTCGAACGTGCGGACGTCCGCCTCGCGCGATTCAATCACATCGAAACCGTCGAGCAGATCGTCCGGAAGGAGGGCGAGGACATCGCGGCCATTCTGGTCGAGCCGATCATGGGCAGCGCTGGCGGCTTCGTGGCCGACACAACTTTCCTGAGCCGTCTTCGTTCGATATGCGATGAGATCGGCGCGTTGCTGATATTCGACGAGGTGCAAACCGCAAGGTTCGCCGTCGGCGGTTATCAATCGGTAATCGGTGTCTATCCAGACCTGACCACGCTCGGCAAGTTCTTCGGCGGCGGTCTCAACTTCGGGGCTTTGTGCGGGCCCGCGCGACATATGGACAGGCTGGGACCCGGTCATGAGAGAATGCTCTCGCACGGCGGCACTTTTAGCAACAACGTTCTGACCATGATCGCTGGGCATGCTGCGCTGAAAAAGGTCTTTGTTCAGGAAAACGTCGATCGGTTGAATGCCCGCTCCAACAAGCTGCGGTCTGCTTTACAACGTCAAGCGAACAGCCGAGGAGTGCCCCTGCAACTGGGCAGTTTTGGCTCCCTCATCTCGACACATTTCCAAGCGGACATGCCGCGCGGCCCTGAGGACGTTAAGACCCCGCCGATCTTTCGAAAACTGTTCCAGCTTTTCATGATCAACAACGGCATCTTTGTCACCAGGCGCGGCCAGTTTACCGTGTCACTGGCCAATACCGAAGACGAATTCTCGGAGCTGGAGAACGCTTTTGGCATCTTCTTGGACCGGTATGGAGATCTGGCCGATGACTTCGACTGACG